>NZ_JBHXTO010000034.1:21016-73489 GCF_042677425.1 Streptomyces sp. NPDC127119
CCGGGCCCCCCGGCGCTGGTACCCGCTCCTGTACACCCTGGTGTTGTAACGGCCCTGGGGTACAACCGCCGGGCACCCCGCGCCCCGTCGCAAGTTGCACGCCCCCAGGGCCCGCTACCGCCTCCGCCAGATCGCCCAGCTCACCGACGGCACCTGCCCGGACCCCGAACGCCACCTGGAGACCATGCTCGTCCTGACCTGGCTGCTCTCGCCGGCAGCCGCCTAGACGCCCGGGTGCCGACGGCATCCGGGTTCCGGCGCGGCGCCGGGCTCCGTACTCCGGCGGGGAGCCCGGCGCCGTCGATCAAGCGGTCAAGCCGGTCAGGCCGCGTCGATGCCGTTGGTGCAGGCGGCTCCCGGCTCAGGGGTCTGCGGGCCCTGCACATACTTCGTGAGGAACTGCTGGACCCGCGGGTCGGACGCCTTCTCGACGGTCAGCTGCTTGCCCCAGGCGGACAGCATGAGCGCCCCGGCCTGGTCCTCGACCGGACTCATCAGCGTGTAGGGCGTCTTGGCGACCTTGTCGGCGAGCGTCTTCACATCGGCGTCCGCCGCCTTGTCGTTGTACGTGATCCAGACCGCGCCGTGCTCCAGCGAGTGCACCGCGTTCTCGTTCGGTATCGCCTTCGTGTAGACCGAGCCGTCACACGTCATCCACGCCTGGTTGTGGTCGCCGCCGACCGGCGGATTCATCGGGTACGACACGGGCTTCGAGACATGGTTCTGGGTCAGCTTCTTCGCGTTCCAGGACTTCTCGCCCTCGACCGGCTTCTTCGCCGCGGCCTGCTGCTGCTCGTCCTTCTCGTTGGCCCGGTCGACGTAGTACGCGCCGAATCCGACGAGCCCGACGACGATGGCCGTGCTGATCGAGATGGTCAGGACGCGGTTCCGGCGCTCACGGGCCTTCTCGGCACGGCGCATCTCCTCGATACGCGCCTTGCGGGCCGTGGCGGCCGACTTCTTGCTGGTTCTGCTCATGGGAATGCGTTCCTTGTCCCCGCCGCGCCGGATCGACCGGGCGGGCGGCGATGGGTGAGGGGTCGGACGGACGTCGTCGTACGGACGCCGGTCTAGATCCGCTGCACCTGGAGGACATGGAGGTCGGGGGCCCCGCGGGCGGGCGGCAGCACGGGCACGCGCTCCGCCGTGGCCGCGGGTGTCACGACGGGCATCCGGGGCGCCACCGCGGGCAGCGGGTGGGCGCCCACCGGCAGCACGGCGCGTGCCTCGTGCGTGGGCAGCCCGCAGCACTGGTCGTGCTGGGCGGGGGAGGCCAGCCGTTCGTGCGGGACGGAGACGGTGACCACCGGCGCCGCGACCGGAGCGGTCCGGCCGTGCGCCGGTACGTACCCGAGGCAGGCCACCAGTACCGCGAGCAGCACGCCGAGCAGGACGGCCAGGGCAGGGCACAGCGCCGCGTCGCGGGTGACGCGGCGCGCTCGCGGTGGCGTCCGGCTGCTCATCCCCGTGATGGTATGCGCTGCCTGTGGCAGTGCTCCCGGTACCCCGCACAAAGACGAACCGCCCTCTCCCATCGGCGCGTAGACACTGTCTACGCGGCACTGGTAGACAGTGTCTATGAGCGAACGGGAAGCGGAAGCGGGCCAGGGAGAACCGGGCCGGGGAGACGCAGGCCGGGGAGAAGCGGGGATGCGGGCCCGGCTGGTGGCCGTCGGCGTGGAACTGGTGACCCAGGAGGGCGTACAGGCCCTGTCCCTGCGGGAGATCGCCCGCAGGGCCGGTGTCTCGCACGGCGCGCCCCGCCGCTACTTCCCGACGCACCTGGAACTGCTGTCCGCGATCGCGCGGGAAGGATTCGCCGAGCTGGGGGCCGAGGTGGCCGAGGAGTTGCGCGGCGGTGAGAAGGCACCGCGGGCCCAACTCGCCGCGCTGGCACGGATCTACGTCGACTACGCGCTGTCCCACCGCGGCATGTACGAGCTGATGTTCCGCCACGACCTGCTGGAGAGCGACCGCCTGGGCCTGCGCGAGACCAGCCTGCCGCTCTTCCAGACCATGGTGGACCTGGTGGGCCGGGCCCGCCCCGACGTGCGGGCCCCGGAGGTCGCGGGCGCGCTCTGGGCCAACCTGCACGGCGTCGCGCAGCTGTGGGGCTGGGGCAGTCTCCGGCTCGCGACGGGGGCGGACGGTGTCGAATCCTTCGTACGGGCCGCTCTGGACGCCCACCTCGGACCGGAGCGGTGAACGCGGCGCTCCGGCAACGCCTCACGCTTCAGCGCAGGTCCAGTGGATCAGCACCGGCTGTCTCATCGCGGTCGCCTGTCTGCTCGTCCTCGCCGCCGCCGCCGCGGCGCTCGGCGCGCTGTCGGCCACCGGACTGCCCACCGCATCGGACGACGGAAGGCCGGCGGTCAGGGTCTGACCTGGATCGGGTGCGGGTCAGACCCGGATCGGGGCCCGACCCGGATCAGCGCCTGACCTGGATGAGGGCATGCGTTCCGCTCGTACGCCAGGACTCCGCGCCCGCGTCCAGTTCCGCCAGGGTGGCGGGCGTCAGCCCGGTCATGACGTCGCACTTGAGTGTCCGCAGGGCCGCCACCGGGCCCGGGAAGTACGCGGTGGCCCCGGCGAACGGCGTGGTGGCCGGCCAGTGCCGATCGCCCACCAGGCGGCGGTAGTTGAGGTCGCCCTTCATGACGGTGAGCGTGGCGGACGCGAAGTCCTCCCGGAGGTCGGCGGGCATCCGGTCGTAGGGGTGCGGCGCGCAGAAGAAGGGGTGGCTGCGCAGGATCAGCCGCCCGTCGCCGACGGCGTCCCGCAGCCGTCCGCCGACCTCTGCGGCGCGACCGGACGCCCCGGTCAGCCGGTCGAGACAGGCGAGCGTGTCGGTGGTGGTGGCGTCGGAGACGTAGTACGGGTACGGCTTGAGGTGCAGGACGACGGAGGCGGCCCGGCCGGTGGCCAGCAGGTGGTCGGCGAGGACGAGGTCGGGGAGCAGTTCGGGGCCGGCGTTGTCGGCGACGAGACAGACCTTGCCGGGACCGCCGGGCCCACTTGGCCCACCTGTCTCTCCGGGGGCACCCGGCTCTCCGGCCGGGAGGAGGTCCCACAGCGCGTCCGAGTCGTCGACGACGAGTCCCTGGACCCGGTCGCCCAACCCGGCCTCACCCGCTGACAGTTGGAAGCCGAGGTCGGCCCGGTTGCCCCAGAGGGAGGAGAGCAGGAGCGTACGGTCCCGCTCGTCCGGGGGCAGTTCGGCGAGGCGGTCGAGCGCGGAGAGTTCGTCGTCGACCTTGGAGCCCGCGAGTTCGGCGTTCTTGAAGGGGGCGAAGGGGTCGATGCCCAGCCAGGGTCCCGGGGTGAAGTGCCGCAGAGCGGCCAGGAGTTTGCGGTAGAAGAAGCTCTCCGCCCAGAGGAACGGCACGTCCGCCCAGCGCTGCCCGTAGTACGGCTCGTCCCGCCAGAGGCCGGCGCTCGGCTCGTCGTCGTCCAGCCGCGCGATGGACCCCTTGGTGATCTCGTCGAGGAGGGCGTCCAGTGCGCGCTGCTGCTCGGGTGGATACGGGGTGGCCCGCCGGACGCGCTCGATGAGGGCCGGGTGCCGCTCGTCCAGCACGCTGCGGGCGAAGGAGCCCGGGGTGCCGGTCACCACGGGGGCAGGGGCGGAGGGGGCGGCTTCGGCGTCGGCGGGGGCTCGGCCGGTGTCCTGACTGGGGTGCGTCATGGCCCCAGTAAACCGTCCGTGCCTGCCGCCCGCGGCCGGCCGGGCAGGGTGTCAGCCCGCGGCCCGCCGGGCGGGTGTCAGCCCCAGCTCTGCGAGTACTGGTTGCGGTAGCGCTTGCGGCCCCGCTCCGAACGGATCCGCAGGGCCACCAGCGCGAGCAGACTCCCCGCGATGACGAACAGCCCCGGGCCGAGGTTCCGGTACTCCCCGAGCCGCTCCAGTGCCGAGGAGGCGTTGTCGGTCTGCCCCTGGGGAACCGTGTCCGCCGGTCCCATGGCCCCGGGCAGGGCCGCGCCGGGAGCGGTCGAGGCGGTGCCGGGCGGTACCGCCGCGCCCGCGTCGTTGCCCGTGCCGCCGTCGGCGCCGGCCGAGGACGGGGCCCGACCGGCCGCCGCGGGATCGATCGTCAGCTTCACACCGAGCGAGGTCAGCGCCTTGGTCACCGGCTGGAAGAACGTCGTACCGCCGGCCTGGCAGTCCCCGCTGCCGCCCGAGGTGACACCCATGGCCAGCCCGTCGGCGAACATGGGGCCGCCGCTGTCGCCCGGTTCGGCGCACACCGTGGTCTCGATGAGCCCGGTGACCGTGCCCTGCGGGTAGTTCACCGTCGCGTTCAGGCCGGTCACCTGGCCGGACTGGAGCCCCGTGGTGCTGCCGCTGCGGAAGACCTTCTGGCCGACGGCCGGATCGGCCGCTCCGATGATCCGTACGCCCTGGCCGTTGCCGACCGTCACGATGTCGGCGCCGCTGAGGGCGGTGCCGGAGTTGTACTGCACGAGCGAGAAGTCACCGCCGGGGAACGAGCCGGAGACGGTGGAGCCGACCGGCTTGGCCCCCTGCTGGTCGGAGAACCACGCGGTCCCCACGGGCCCGCAGTGGCCGGCCGTGAGGATGAAGTTGTTCTGGCCGTTGGTCACGTTGAAGCCCGCCGAACAGCGTCCCGAGCCCGCGAAGAGCGCGTCGGCGCCGTTCAGCCGCGGGGTGAACGTGCCCTCGGTCCGCTCCATGCGCACGGAGGCGCCGATGCCCTCGGCGACCGCGGTCAGCCGGGCCCACGCGGCCTTGGAGACGGTGGTGTCGGCGCGGACCACCACCTGATTGGTCGCGTAGTCCATCGCCCAGGAGGTACCGGCCACCTTGGGCGCGTCCTTCAGCGCCTCGGTGGCGGACTTCAGGTCCCGCATGGTGTAGCGGACGACCTTGGCCACGGCGCCGCCCTCGCGCACCTCGGCCGCGGCCTTCTCGTCGGTCACCGCGACGACCGGGCGCCCCTTGGCGTCGATCCAGCTGCCCGCCGTACGCGAGGTGCCCAGTTCGGAGACCAGTTCCTGTCCCGTGCGGGCGGCCCGGGTCTCGGCGTTGGGAGCCTTCGTGCCGTCCGACGAGGTCTCGCTCGCCATGGCCTGCGTGACCATCAGCCCTCCGCAGGCCAGCCCGCCGATGGCGGCGAACCGTGCGATTCGCTGAACATTACGTCGTGCATGCCTCATTCACGGCTCCCGTGCGACTGTCCTGACACAGCGTCACTCCTGTTGCGGGCGAACCCGCGAGGTGAACGCCCTCACTTCAGTACGTGCCGCCGCGCGGTCCGGTTCACCGAGCCGCCCGGCCGTTCGGAGACGGCGTGAACCCGCCGGTCGTCAGGACCGGGCCGCGCGACACGTTTTGCCGAAACGGCAAGGTCCCTCGCCGCTCGGCGGAGGCACCCGCATGATCGGCAGCAGAGCGCTGAGCGGTTCGGCAGCTCGGCGGTCGGGACAGTCGAAGCCAGGAGGACGACGTATGTCGCAGGAAGCCAGCCCGTTCACCCCGGCGGGCGCCACGCATCGGACGGTGGACGTCCCAGGTGGCCGGATCCACCTGGTCGAACAGGGCACCGGCCCGCTGGTCCTGCTGATCCACGGCTTCCCCGAGCTGTGGCACTCGTGGCGCCACCAGCTCCCCGCGCTCGCCGCGGTGGGCTACCGGGCGGTCGCCATCGACGTACGCGGCTACGGGCGCTCCTCGGCGCCCGACGACGTGGAGGCGTACCGGATCGGGGCCCATGTAGAGGACAACGTGGCGGTCGTCCGCGCGCTCGGCGAGGAGACCGCGGTGATCGTCGGCCACGACTGGGGCTCGACCATCGCCGCCGACTCCGCACTGCTCAGGCCCGACGTCTTCACCGCCGTCGGCCTGCTCGGGGTGCCGTACGCGCCCCGGGGCGGGATGAGGCCGACCGACGCCTTCGCCATGATCGGCGAGGACGAGGAGTTCTACGTCAGCCACTTCCAGGAGCCGGGCCGCGCGGAGGCGGAGATCGAACCGGACGTACGCGGATGGCTCGCCGGCTTCTACGCGACGCTGGCCGGCGACACGATGCCCGCGTCGGGAGAGGGCACGGGATCGGGCGCGGTGTTCTTCGTCCCGAAGGGCGGCAGGCTCTCGGACCGGTTCGTGAAGGACCGCCCGTCCTGGCTCACGGACGAGGAACTCGACTACTGCGCGGCCGAGTTCGAGCGGACCGGCCTCACGGGAGCACTGAACCGCTACCGCAGCATGGACCGCGACTGGGAGGACCTCGCCGACTTCGACGGCGCCCCCCTCACCCAGCCGTCGCTCTTCGTCGCGGGTGAACTCGACGCGTCCATCGCCTGGTTGGCCGACGCGATCAAGGCGTTCCCCGGCACGCTCCCCGGCCTGGTCTCCTCGCACCTCGTCGAGGGGTCCGGCCACTGGGTGCAGCAGGAGCGCCCGGACGAGGTCAACCGCCTCCTGACCGACTGGCTGCGGTCGCTCGACGGCCCGACGCCACCAGCCCCGACTCGTACGCGATGATCACGAGCCGGACCCGGTCCCGGGCGTCCAGCTTGGTGAGCAGCCGGGACACATAGGTCTTGGCGGTGGCGACGCTGATGGAGAGCCGTTCGGCGATCTCGGTGTTCGACAGCCCGCCACCGACGAGCGCGAGGACCTCGCGCTCCCGGCCGGTGATACCGCCGACCGTGCGCGCGGAGGGGGCCGCGTTCGTGGCCCGCGGCACCCGCCCGAGCGTGACGGTACGGGCCCCCGGACCTCTCGGCGCTCGCGGAACTGATGGCGGGGGAGGGGGCGGAGGTGCTTCAGCGGGAAGCGGGCACGCTGACGGTGATCGGTCTGAGTGCCGAGCGGATCGGTGAACTCGCCTTGCTTAAACGGGTGTTGCTGCATGAGCTGGCCACCCGGTCCGCGTCCCTGGAGGAGGCCTTCATGGAACTCACCGCGGACAGCGTCGACCATGTCGCGGGAGCGGACCGATGACCGACACCGGCGGCGTCGACAGCACGACCGCGGGCACGGCCGTACGGGGTCAAGTCGCCGTCCCTCGTGCCCGGTTCCGTGATCTCGTCGCCGCCGAGTGGACCAAGTGGTGGTCGCTGCGTTCCAGCGGCTGGGCGCTGGTGGCCACCGCGCTGACCGTCGTCGGCTTCAACGTCGGCATGGCCTATGACACGTACCGCCACTGGTCGGAGCGGGACACGGCGTCACGGGCCGACTTCGTCCGGGACGGGATTCCGCTGTCGATCGCGTTCTCCACGGACGCCGCCATGCTGCTCATGCTGGCTCTCAGCGCCATCGGCGCGACGGTGATCGTGGGCGAGTACCGGACCGGACTGATCCGCACGACGTTCGCCGCCGTACCGGCCCGCCGTTCGGTGATGGCGGCGAAGGTGTGCGTGGTCGCGGCCGTCACGACGGTGTTCGGGGCGGTCGTCTCCGTCGCCTCGTTCGGCCTGACCCAGGCCGTCCTGTCCGGCCGGGACGCCGGTGTGGCGTTCGGCCACCCCGGTGCCCTGCGCCTCGTCGTGGCGTCCGCGCTCCTCGCGCCGGTGTCCGCACTGGTCGGCCTGGCACTCGGCGCCGTCCTTCGGCACAGCGCGCCCACGATGACGGCCAATGTGGTGGTTCTCCTGCTGCTGTCCCTGATCTTCAGCGCCGACCGCCACTGGGCGGCCGTCGTCGACCACGCTCTGCCGGCGGGCGCGTGGAACCGGCTGACGGCCGTCGGCCACCAGCCGGTCGCGCACCCGTGGACGGCCGGCGGGGCGTGGACCGTCTACGCGGTCTGGGCCGTGGCCGCGGCGGTCGTCGCGGTGGCCTCCGTGCGGCGCCACGACCAGTGACAGGGCAGGCCTGCCGCTTCGGCACACCGTTGAAGCTTGTCGCCTCCCGTCGCCTCCCGTCGCCGCCCGTTGCCGTCTGTTGTCGGCAGTCGCTAGGCGCGGGTCCCGTGCAGGGCGGTGCGGGCGACGCCGACGAAGTCCACGACCGCCTCCCAGAACGGGGGGTAACAGTCCTTGAACCGCCGGCCCGCGTCCTCCTCACCGGCGATCATCGCGTCGAGCGCCCGGTAGTTGGCGCTGGTGGAGCGGCGCAGCCGGTCCGCAGCCGAGGCGACCTCCGGCGGGCCCTCCAGGTCCGCCACCCAGACCCGCTGGCGCAGCACCGCGTACTCGCCGCGCAGCCGGATCCGCAACTCCCGCAGGGCGACCAGTCGTTCGTCGGGGTCACCGATCTCGTGGGCGTCGGTCACTGTCCAGTACAGGTCGCCCATGCGCTGGGCCTGTTCGATGAGGTCGACGTACGCCGCGCGGCGGGCGGCCCTGAGGCCGTCCGCCTGTACGGTCGCGGCGGCGGCGTCCGCCTGTATGCGGGCCGCGCGTGCGGTGCCGCGGCTGGTCACCCAGCTCGCGAGCACCGCGGTCGCGGCCGTCAGCGCGGCCACCCACAGCGTGCTGTCGCCCATACCGAAACAGTCCCCGTCCTCGCCTTGGCCAGATGCTCCGCAGGAGTGTGGCACGGGGACAAGTCACGGGGTGCAAGCCACGGGGTGCAGGCCACGGGTACAAGTCCTAGGCGTGGCGGGAGGGTTCGAGGATGTTCGTCAGATGGGCGAAGACGACGACATTGCTCTTGTAGCCGGAGTGCCGGTCGTACACGCCTCCGCAGGTGATCAGTCGCAGCTCCGGACGCTTTCGTGCGCCGTAGACCTCCCGGCTGGGGAAGCGCGCCTTCTCGTACATGCGGACGGCGTCCACCGTGAAGACGGCGGTACGTCCGTCGGCACGCAGGGCCTCGACGAGTCGGCCCGGTTTCAGCGTGCTCAGGCCGGCGAAGACGGCGGGTCCGGTACGGGTGTCCAGATGGCCGACCACCACGGCGGTGCCCGTTTCTCCGGGTGACGGCCCGCCCTCGTACCAGCCGGCCAGTCTGGGCTTGTCGACCGGCGGGGTGGTGAGCTGTTGACGCCGGTCCAGGCCGAGCCCGACGAGCGGGGCCTCCAGGCGGAGATCCGGGATGCGCAGGCTGGTGGGCTTGGAACGCGAGAGGGGCTGCGGCTGCCGCGGCTGCTGCTGCGATTGCTGTGGGTTCCGCTGCCGCTGAGGCGGCTTGGGAGGTTGGGGCGGCCGGGATGCCCGGGGTGGCTGGGACGACCGGGGTAGCGGAGGTGGGGGCGACGAGGGTCGCGAGGGACGAGGGGGTGGCGGACTGGGACGGCTGACGGGGGGTTGTGCGGGAGCGGGGGTGCGCCGGGGCTCCGGTGCCGCGGCGGCGGGCGGACCCGGGGACGCCTTCGCGTCCCCGGGTTCCACCGCCGGGGCGGCGACCGGCCCAGCGGGCCGGCCGTCGTCCTCGGACCACCAGATGCCGCCCATCACCAGCGAGAACGCCAGAACCGCGGTTCTCGCCAGGCGGTAGGCACGCGTGCGGTACCAGGGCCTGGGCGCGCGCCTACGCGGCACCGTCGGACCGGCGACGCAGCTGCCGGAGGTAGACGAAGCCGGACACGCCGACCAGGCCCACCGCTCCGGCGGCGGCGACCGCCGACACGGTCGGCGTCTCGGCGAGACCGCCGCCGCCCGCGGGCACGGCGCCGTTGGGGGTCCGCGGCTTGGCGTCGGGCTTGGCCGCCGCGTCCGGCTTGCAGTCGACCTTGAACACCTTCGTCTTGCCCGCGCCCGACCCGCCCAGGATCTTCCAGGTGAGCTTGTACTGGCCGTCCGGCAGCGCCAGCGTGTCCGTGTAGCCGGTGCCGATCGGAAGGGTCAGGGTGCCGTTGAGCGTGGCGCTGGCCGAGGCGGCCGGCTGTGGCTCGATCGTCCACGTGATCCCTTGCACGCCGTCGAAGTTGAAGGCGGCCAGATAGAACTTGCAGACCTTCGGTTCCGTGCGCTGATCGGTGGGGGACGTCGTCTCCGCGTGGATCTTGACGTCGCCGTTGTCGCCGGGGGCGGCGTGGGCGGCCGGTGCCCCGAGGAGGGCGGCGCCCGCGAGGGCGACCGTGCTGAGGGCTGCGGCGCCGGTGCGGACGCAGGCGGAGCGGGTGAGCGGTGAGGCGGGCATACGAAGTCCTCCGAGCGGAATGATTGTCGTACAAATCGGTTGTGCACCTGACTCCCTTTCACATCCGCCGACGCGAAACGCGCCGCACCGCTGATACCACGTCAGGAATCCCCCGTCCGGACCAACATTTCGACGCTGCACGCCACCAGGAACGGGCCCGCGGCCACGCGCTTCGAGCCCTGCGCCGCGTGCGGGATCCGCTCAGGCTCTGGGCCGCCCCCGCTGTCGGGCTCGGTGCTCGCTCCGCGCCGGGCTCCACGCCGCGCCGCGCGCTGGGCCGCCGTGTCGGGTCGCATCAGGCCGACTCAGCCGAGTCGGGTCCGTGCGTCGGGTGCCCGACAGGCCTCGGCGTGACCCGCGCGTCGAGCGCGGCGGACCGGTCGGCCGGTACGTGCCCACACCCATGCCCACGGCCATGCCCACGCCCGCCGCTCAGGCGTGCCCGTACCGCAGCCAGGTGTACTCGACCGGCTGGCCCGTGTTCCAGGACGCGGCCTCCTCCGCGTCGACCGGGTCGAAGCCCGCTCCGCGGTAGCAGCGCAGGGCGGGTGTGTTCTGCGGGTGGACCCGCATGCAGATCTCCGGGAGTCCGGTCAGTCGTGCCTCCGCGAGCAGCCCACGGACCAGTCGACGGCCCAGGCCCCGCCCACGCACCCCGGGTGCCACGATGATCCGGGCCAGTTCGACCTCGTCCTCCTCGGTGTCGGGCCACAACTCCCCGTACGCGAGCGGGCTTTCGTCCTCCACGAGGGCGTAGGCCGTCACGTCGGGATCCCGCTGCCATGCCGAGACCGTCCGCCCCCGCACCGGGAACTCGCGCAGTCCGCACCACATCAGCACCTCCGTCGGCGTGGTCGGCCAACTCGCCACCAGAGAAGCGTGGTTGATGGTGAAGGGGCTGAGGCGCATCGGGGAACTCCGTCCTCGTGAGGAGTGGGCCGCGGTCAGTGCCAGGGCCCGCCGTCGTCGACCAGTACCGCCGCCCCGTCGAAGCGGCCCGCCTTGAGGTCCCTCAGGGCCTCCGGGGCCCGCGACATCGGATACGGATGCGTCGTGGCACGTACCCGGTGGCGTTCCGCGAGGGCCAGGAAGTCCCGGGCGTCCGCACGGGTGTTGGACGTGACGCTGCGGATCTCCTTCTCGTGGAACAGCTCGCGTTCGTAGTCGAGCGACGGCACATCACTGAGGTGGATGCCCGCGATCGAGAGGATGCCGCCCCGGTCCAGCGCGCGTAGCGCCACGGGCACCAGATCGCCGACCGGAGCGAAGAGGATCGCGCTGTCCAACGGCTCCGGAGGCGCGTCGTACGCCCCCGCCGCCGACGCGGCACCCAGGTCGAGGGCCAGCTGCCGGGCAGCCGGATCCCGCGTCAGCACATGCACGGTCGCACCCTGCGCGAGCGCCACCTGCGCGCAGAGGTGGGCGCTGCCCCCGAACCCGTACAGGCCCAGGCGCCCGCCGGGCGGCAGGGCGGCGCGCAGCAGTGCGCGGTGTCCGATGATGCCCGCGCACAGCAGCGGGGCCAGCGCGATGTCGTCGAGGTCGCCGGGCAGCGGGTGGGCGAAGGCGGCCGGCACGGTCGTGTACTGGGCGTAGCCGCCGTCGGTGTCCCAGCCGGTGTAGCGGGAGTCCGGGCAGAGGTTCTCCGCCCCGCGCAGACAGTACGCGCAGGTGCCGTCGGTACGGCGCAGCCAGGCCACGCCGATCCGGTCGCCGACGCTGTGCCCGGTGACCTCCGCACCGATCCCCGCCACCCGCCCGACGATCTCGTGACCCGGCGTCACCCGTGCCCGGCGCACCGGCAGATCGCCCTCGGTGACGTGCAGATCCGTGCGGCACACACCGCAGGCGCCGACGCGGACGAGGAGTTCGTCGGGCCCCGGCACGGGGACCGGTTTCTCGACGAGCCGCAGCGGCCCGCTCTCCACCGGGCCGGGCTCGGCCACCTCCCAGGCGTACATCGTCCCCATGTCCGCGGTCCCGTCCCCAGTCATGTTCCCATTCTGCGAGCAGAGTCCGCGGGACGCCCTGAGCATGGCGTGAGTGTGGGCGCAGGCACCTCCTGACGAACCGCTTTCACCTGCAGAACCAGCCGTCGGACGGCCACGTCGTATTTCTGCGGGACAACGGAAAGGATCGTTGACGCGGCGGAAGCGCGGTGCCAACGTGCTCGCACCAGTCCTTCCGGCCGGTCGGGACCAGGGGTGGCGTCGCGCGGACGCCACCCGTTGCGCGGCGCGTCGAGCGAACGGAGGGCTTGTCGCCATGTCAACAGCCAGTGGAGACCCGACAACGGGGACGGCCGACTTCTCGGCGACGCCCCTGGCCGACACCTCCTTCCCCGAGGAGTGGGAGAGCGGTCAGGAGAGCGTCCGGGGTGAGTACGCCACCGACGCGAGCACGACGGAACGCACCACGGCGGAAGGCACGGAACGCGGCACGGAACGTGGGACGGAACAGCGCCGGGCCGCAGGTGGACCGGCCGCGCGCGCCGAGTCCGGCGCCGCCCTCCCCGCCCACCGCCCCACCCGTGGCCGCTACCGCGGCATCAGCGGCGGCTACGAACTGACCCTGCGCGTCGACGTCGACAGCGTCCCCGGGGGCCCGAGGGTCCTGCGGAAGGTCAGCGGCGACTTCTCCAGTACGGGCGGCGGTACGCAGGCGTACTTCGGCTCGTTCCTCGTGGACGCGCCCACCGTCTCCTGGACCCCGACGCAGGTCGTCATCAGGGGGATCGCCACCTACACCTGGCAGACCGCGTACACGCTCGTGCGGGTCACCGTCCCGCGCAGCAGGACGAACCAGCGGCCCGGCGCCGCGACCGTCGAATTCCTGCGCCCGCCCGACCAGTTGGGCGCCACCTACGTCTGCCCGTACATCTCGCCGCACTTCCGTACCGTCGAGTGGGAGCAGGACTCCGTCACCGGGGCCGTGCCGTTCCTCTCGTACGACACAGGATCGCTGCCGCAGCCCGCCAACAGCCCCGCCCGGATCCTCACCGTGCCGCGGGCCTACGCCGAGGCCGGTATCGAACTGCTGGTCTCCGGCACCGCGAACGTCATCGCGAACAGCCAGAACGGCTGGACCAACACCGAACTCCACGCCGCCATGGAGACCAACTTCAGTCTCTGGCGCAACGCCCCGCAATGGAAACTGTGGCTGCTGGTCGCCAGCAGCTACGAAGGCATGACCGGCGTGCGCGGCATCATGTTCGACGCCGCCGACTCCTTCCAGCGACAGGGCTGCGCGGTCTTCTACGACCTGATCCAGGGCGCGGGCCCCGAAGAGCAACGCGCCATGCTGCGCACGTACGTCCATGAGATCGGCCATGCCTTCAACCTGCTGCACTCCTGGCAGAAGAACCTGGCCACGCCGCCGGCCCCGCTCGGCGGCAACAACGGCTTCGCGGACCTGTCGTGGATGAACTACCCCCAGAACTACCAGCCGTTGAACGGGAACGGCGGAGCGGCCGCCTACTGGGGCTCCTTCCCCTTCCAGTTCACCGACAACGAGCAGATGCATCTGCGGCACGGCTTCTACCGGGACGTCGTCATGGGGGCCAACGCGTTCGCCACCGGCGCCGCCGACATCGAACCGGCTCTCTTCGACGAGCCCCTCACCGACGAGTCCGGCCTCCGCCTCGGCCTGCGCGCCGACAAGAGCGCCCTCTCGTTCGGCGAACCGGTCGTCGTGGAGCTGAAGCTGGAGACGACCGACCTGCGCGGCCGTGCCACGCACAACCACCTCCACCCCGACGACGAACTCGTCAGCATCGCCATCCGGCAGCCCTCCGGACGCACCGTGCTCTACCGGCCGCTGCTGCGCCGCTGCGTCGACCAGGACCAGACCGTGCGCCTGGACGCCGGCCGGCCCGCGATCTACAGCAGCGCCTACATCGGCTACGGCCGCGACGGGCACTACTTCCAGCAGCCGGGCACCTACCAGCTGCGGGCCGCCTACCTGGCCTCCGACGGGTCCCGGATCGTCTCGCCGGTGCTGCGGCTCGACGTACGGCACCCGGTCAGTCAGGCCGACCTCCGGCTCGCCGAGCTGATGATGGGCGAGGACCAGGGCAAGATCCTCGCCCTGCGCGGCTCCGACTCGCCGTCACTGCGGTCCGGCAACGACGCGCTCCAGGAGGTCATCGAGCGGCACGGCACCCATCCCTTCGCCGTGTACGCGCGCCTCGCCAAGGGCCTCAACTTCGAGCACGAGTTCAAGAGCCTGAGCCCGGACAAGACCGAGCTGACCGTACGGCCCCCGGATCCCAAGTCCGGTATCGAACAGCTCGCCCAGGTCGTGAAGGTCTCCCAGCAGGGCAAGGGCGTCGACAACCTGACGCTCAACCTGGCCTCACGGCGCCTCGCCCGCGCCTACGCCCGCCAGGGCGACCTCGAAGAGGCCAACACCACGCTCGACCGGCTGGTCCGGCACTTCGACACACCCGCGTTCAAGCCGTACGTCAAGGACGCCGTACGCGACCAGGTCGACTCCACGAAGGCGCGGCTCACCGAGGAGTTCGGCGGCTGACCCCGGCCGCCCCGCGCCCGGAAGGGCGCTCACGGGACACCCCTCTGCCCGTGAGCGCCCATTCCGCTCCCCGGAGCGGTACAACTGCACGAACGGGTTCACGCACGGGCACGGGAAGGAGGTCGTCGCGTGATCGACCTCGTCCTGTACGGGCCGGGCGGCCCCCAGCCCCTCGGCCGCCCGGCCACCGTGCGGGTGGAGCTCCGCAACACCGGCGACCACGACCTGTGGATCGCGGGCGTGCTCGACGGCTCCGAGAACGGCCTGCGCTTCCCGCACTACCGGCCGACCGTCACGCGAGCCGGTGAAGGTGAAGGCGAAGGTGTCGGTGAGGGCGACGGCGGGGGCGCAGGTGCCGCCGGGTACGGCACCGTCGTGGCGTCCCCCGCACCGGCCGAGGACCCCCTCGTCGGCCCACTGCGCCCGGCGGACCTGCGCAGACTGGCGCCGGGCGAGTCGTGGGACCCGACCTCGGGCCCCGGCTGCCTGCCCCTCATGACCTTCGCGCACTTCATCCCCAGGCACCCCGGCCGCTACCGCTACACCCTCACGCTCGACACCGACGCCGCCCGGTCCGAGGACTGGCTGGGCGGCTTCGGCGTGCCCGCCGGCACCGAGCGAGAGGACCTCCTGGCGCTCGTCGCACGCGTGCCCCGTACGAGGGTGGTGGCAGCTCCGGTGGAGGTGGACTTCCGCTGAGCGAGCGCCACCGCCAGGAGTCTCGGCCGGCGGCGCTTGAGCAGCTTGACGGGTCGCCACCACGTCGATGCCTTGCCGGACGCCGTGTCGCGACGGGCCGTGACGACACCCCGCCCGACGGCCCGGTGTCGGCGACAATGGCCGGATGCGGGACGGGGAGAACGCTCACGGTACGGGGCTGACCGGGCTCCGGCGTCATACGTGGTGGACCGTGCCGGGCATGGCCGTCGGCGTTCAGCTGCTCTTCGTGGGGGAGTGGATCCTCGACGAGGACGTCTCCCGCTGGGCCCGGGGCCCGGCCGCCGTCGCGCTGGCGGTCGAGGCGGTGGCGAGCGCGGTGCTCCTCACCCGGCGGCTGACGCTCCTGCCCAGGGCGGGTGCGAGCCCCGCGGCGCGACCGCCCGTGGGCTGGCTGATCACCGCGTGCGCCGCCGGGACCGTACTGGCCGTGTGCGCGCTCGCCGTGCGCAACTACGGGCTGTGGGCGGTGGCGCCCGCCACGGTGGTGGCGATCGTCGCGACCTACCTCGCACCGCGGGCCAGACGGCCGCTGATCATCGCTTCCGTGCTCTGCGCGCTCCTGCCCGGCGGTGTCGTCAGTCTGGCCACCGGCGACGGCGAGTCGGTGCACGCCGCGCTCTTCCCGGCCGGGCTGGTCGCGTTCACCGTCTGGGTCGTACTAGGGCCTGTCGTCAAATTCCCGACGTCCGCCCGGAGGGCGGGCCGGGCGGCGTCTGGTGCGTGCTCTCGGTGTGCCGGGCGGAAGCCCTCGTACTGGACGTACTTGGGCTTTCGCCCGGTGCGGCGAGAGGGCGTGCCAGGCGTCGGCCGGCAGGCGGGAATTTGACGACAGGGCCTAGGCCCCCTGTGGGCCTGGGACACCGCACGGCGGCTCGACGAGGCGCGTCGGCTGGAGGCGGAACTGGCGGTGAAGGACGAGCGGCTCAGGTTCGCCGCCGACCTGCACGACATCCAGGGGCATCACCTCCAAGTCATCGCCCTCAAGAGCGAGTTGGCGGCCCGGCTCGTGGCCGCCGACCCGGAGCGCGCCGCCGCCGAGATGCGCGAGGTGCGGCAGCTGGCCGCCGACGCGCTGAGCGACACGCGGGCCGTCGTGCAGGGCTACCGGCGGACGACCCTGGACGACGAGATCACCAACGCGACCCGGGTGCTCGCCGCCGCGGGCATCGACGCGCGCACGAGCCTCGAACCCGCGACGGCCACCGACGGACTCCCCGAGCCGACCCGCCACCTGCTCGGCCTGGTCATGCGGGAGGCCACCACCAACGTGCTCCGGCACAGCAGGGCCCGGCACGCGGAGGTCGACTACCGGGTCACCGGCGGCCTCGCCCGTCTGCGGGTGGGCAACGACGGCGCCGACGAGCCGCTGGACACCGCCCGGCACACGGCCCAGGGCACCGGACTGCACTCACTCGGTGAGCGACTGCGCCTGGCCGAAGGCGAGTTGACCTGGCAGCGCGACGGCGAACACTTCGCGGTCACCGCCCTGCTGCCGACGGGTCCGGCCACGGAGGCCGGCCCGGCCGGTCCCGGAACCACCGCGACCACCGCGGTCGGCCCGGCCGATCCCGGAAAGGGGACGGCACGTTGATCCGTCTGCTGATCGCCGACGACGAGGACCTCCTCAGAAGCGCCCTGGTGGCCCTGCTCGGACTGGAACACGACCTCACCGTGGTCGCCGAGGCCGCCACCACCACCGACGCGGTGCGGCTGGCCCGGGAGCACCGCCCCGACATCGCCGTCCTCGACCTGGAGATGCCGCCCACCGACGGACTGCGGGCCGCCGAGGAGATCAGAGCCGCACTGCCCACCCGGATCGTCCTGGTCACCCGGCACGCCCGCCCCGCCGTACTGCGCCGCGCCCTGACCGCAGGTGTCCGCGGATTCGTCCCCAAGACCACCTCGGCGGCCGTCCTCGCCGGGATCATCCGCGACATCGCGGCAGGCCGCCGATACGTCGATCCTGACATCGCCGCCTCCGCGCTGACCGAGGACGACTGCCCCCTCACCGACCGCGAACTGGAGGTCCTGCGCGCGGCCCGCACCGGCGCCTCGGTCGTTGAGATCGCCGCCGCGGTCCATCTGGCCCCCGGCACGGTCCGGAACTACCTCTCCGCCGCCATGGCCAAGCTGGGCACACCGACCCGGCACGCCGCCGCGCACCACGCCTGGCAGCAGGGCTGGATCTGAACGAGGCCGGTCGCCCGGCCCGGCACCACGCTCAGACCTGCCCCGCCGACCGCACCGACGACTTCACCGCCGGCTCCGCCGACGACTCGACCAGCGACACCGTGAACGGATGCGCGGGCGCCGTGAGGACGTCCCGCGCCGGTCCCTGCTCGACCACCTCTCCGCCGTCCAGCACCGCGATCCGTGTGGCGAGCCGGGCCGTGTCGAGGTCATGGGTGATGAGGACGAGGGAGAGGTCGTCGCGGTCGCGGAGCAGCCCGGCGAGCAGGTCGAGGAGGCCCCGGCGGGTGACCGTGTCGAGCCCGGAGGTGATCTCGTCGCACACCAGGACCCGCGGCCGTGCGAGCAGCGCCCTGGCGAGCGCGGCCCGCTGAAGCTCGCCCCCGGACAGCCGGGCGGGCAGGCGGGCCGCCAACTCATCGCTCAGACCGAGGCTGTCGAGAGTTGCCGACGCCTCGGTCCGCGCCTCCGCGGCAGCCACAGCCCGCAGTCTCACCGCTGTCCTGGCCACCTGGTCCAGGACCGGCCGGTGCTCGTCGAAGGAGGCGCGCGCGTCCTGGAAGACGTACTGCACGGCCGCCAGCCGGTTCCGCCCCCGGTCCCGCAGACTGCGCGGGAGCGCGACCCCGTCGAGCAGCACCTCTCCCTCGTACGTGCGATGGAGTCCGGCAAGACAGCGGGCGAGGGTCGTCTTGCCGCTGCCCGAACGGCCGAGCACGGCGAGGCATTCGCCGGGGTGCACGGCGAGTTCCGGGACGCGCAGGACCTCGGCACCGGGCCGGTGGCGGGCCCGGAGGCCCTGGACCCGCAGTACGGCCTCCGGGCGCGGGCCATGCCGAGCGGCCTCCGCCAACGGCTGCCGGACGGCCAGGAGTTGACGTGTCCAGGGATGGGTGGGAGTCAGCCACACCTGTTCCGTCGGGCCCGACTCCACGACCCTGCCGTCCCGCATCACCAGCACCTCGTCGGCGAGCGCGCGAACCGTCTCCAGGTCGTGGCTGAGCAGGACCACCCCGATTCCGCGCGCGGCGACCGCCGCCAGCTCGTCCACGACCCGGCGTCTGGTGAGCGCGTCCTGGCCGGTGGTGGGCTCGTCCGCCACGACGACCCGGGCGCCGAGCAGCAACGCCTGGGCGAGTACGAGCCGTTGCTGCTGACCGCCCGAGAGCTGATGCGGGAAGCGCCGCAACAACGCTTCGCCATCGTCTAGTTGAGCCGCTTCCAAGGCGTCGAGGACTCCTTTCCGAGCCGCCGCGCGCCGCTCACGACGAGGCATCTCGCGCACCTGAGCCCGCGCGATGTCGTGCAGCAGCGCCCCCACCCGCCGCGCGGGATTGAGCACCGTCGCCGGATGCTGCGGGACATGACCGACCAACGTCTCCGCCACCCGTACGGAACCCTCGACGCGCGCTCCCTGCGGGAACTCGCCCAGCAGCGCACGCCCCGTGGTCGTCTTCCCGCTGCCGGAGGCCCCGACCAGCGCGGTCACCTTCCCAGGCAGCACCCGCAGGCTCACACCGTCGACGATGCGCCTGCCACCGACCTCCACGGTCAGCCCCTCGATCTCCGCCACCACCAAGGGGTCGCTCGGCCTGTCCGAACCGCTCGGCCCGTTCATGAACGCGGCCCCTTCCTGAGTGCCGGGTCCCGGGGCGCCGCGCCCCTGAGCGCCGCGTCGCAGAGCAGATTGCAGCCCATGGTCAGGGCCACGATCAGCAGTGCCGGGACGACCACGGCCCAGGGCTGCACGAACAGCCCCGTACGGTTGCGGTCCACCATCACCGCCCAGTCGGCCGCGTCCGGTGCCACCCCGATACCCAGGAACGCGGCCGTGGCCACCAGATACACGACACCCGTCAGCCGTACCCCCGCGTCGGCGGCGAGCGGGCGCAGGATCGACCGGCCGACATGGCCCACGGCGATACGCCACCACGACTCGCCCTGCATCCGCAGTGCCTCCACCGCAGGCCGTGAGGCCACGTCGGCCGCGGCGGCCCGGACGATACGCGCGGCGTCCGGGATGTTCACGAGCGCCACCAGCAGCGCGAGCCCGGTGGCCCCGGGCGAGAACACGGACGCCACCAGCAGGATCATCAGCAGGGACGGTACGGCGAGCAGCACGTCCAACGGCCGCATCAGTGTCTCCTCCAGCCAGATTCGGTGCGTCAGCGCGCTGATCAGCCCGAGCGGCAGCGCCACCAGATACGCCAGCGCCGTGGCCGTGAGCGCGACGACCACCACGGGCCGGCCGCCGAGCAGCACCTGCCGCCACACGTCACGCCCCACGAAGTCGGTGCCCAGCCAGTGCCCGTCGCCGAGCGTGAACGAGGCGGCCCGCGGCCCGGGACCACCCACGGTCAGCGGCCCGAGCAGAGCGAGCGCGAGCGGCACACCCACCAGGACGGCCCCGAGCACGAAACGCCCGAACGGCAGCTGTCTCCTGAGTACTCGCACACGGCCAAGTGCCTTCACGCGGCCACCTCCGCCCTCGGCGCGAACCGGTGGGCGACCAGATCGGCGCCCAGGTTCAGCACCACCGTGATCACCCCGAAGACCACCGCGAGCCCCTGCACCACGGGCACATCCCGCTCGGCCACGGCGTTCATCAGCACGGTCCCCAGGCCGGGGATCACGAACAGGGCCTCCACGACGATCACCCCGCACAGCAACCAGTCGACGGTGCGGGCGAGTTGCTGAGCGGCCGGTGCGACCGCGTTCGGCAGGGCGTGCGCGTACCGGACCCGGGCGCCCGGAATCCCGTACCGCCGGGCATGCGCGACGTACGGCGAGGCGAGCGCGTCGATCATTCCGGCGCGTACCAGCCGGGACAGTGAGCACACCGGACGGGAGAGGAGGACGAGCACCGGCAGGACCAGGGCGGCCGGATGCGCGAGCAGGTCCGTGCCGTAGCCGACCGCCGTCGGCGGCAGCCAGTCGAGCCGCAGCGCGAACACCGTCACGAGCAGCACCCCGAACGCGAACTCCGGCACCGCGTACACCCCCAGCGTCACCGCACTGACCAGCCGGTCCACGAACCGACCCTCGAACCGTGCGGCCAGCACCCCGAGCCCCACCCCGACCGGCACCAGCAGCACCACGGTCAGCGCGGCGAGCAGCAGCGTCGGCCCGAAGGCACCGGAGAGGTACGAGGTGACGGGCCGCCCGGAGGCCAGGGAGGTGCCGAAGTCGGCGTGCAGGAGCCCGGCCGCCCAGTCGGCTAGCCGTTCGTACGCGGGCCGGTCCAGGTCCAGCGCCTCGCGGATGGCGGCGATCCGCGCCGGGTCGGGCTGGTCCCCGGCGAGGGCCACCGCCGCGTCGCCCGGCAGCGCCTCGGTGAGCGCGAAGACCAGCAGCACCACGGCCACGGTCTGCACACCGCCGAGCAGCAGCCGCCGGGCGGCCCAGGAACCGAGTCCGCTCACGCCAGCCAGACCTTGTCGAACCGTGCCCAGTCGAGCGTGTTGGCGGGCGCCTTGCGGTCAACTCCCTTGACCGTGCGCGCTGTTCCGATGATCCAGTCGGCGAACCCCCACACCAGGAAGCCGCCCTCGGCATACAGTCTGCGCTGCATCCGGCCGAACACGGCGGCGCGCTCCTTGGCGTCCTTCGTGGCCTGCGCCTGCTGGTAGAGAGCGTCGAAGTCCTTGTGGTGCCACTTGGTGGCGTTGGTGGTGGAGTCGGTGAGGAGCCGCTGCGAGATGTGCGCCTCGATGGGCATGGCTCCGGAGCGGTAGCAGCACAGGGTGCCGGAGTCGAGGATGTCGGCCCAGTACGAGTCCTTGCTGCCCATCTTGACGTCGACGGTGACGCCGGCCTTCGCGGCCTGGTCGCGGAAGATGCCGGCCGCCTCGGTGAACCCGGCGGCGACCGCCGACGTGTCCAGGGTGACCTTCAGCTTCTCGGCTCCCGCCTGCTTGAGGAGGGAGCGGGCCCGGTCGAGGTCCTGCTCGCGCTGGGGCAGCCCGTCGGCGTAGTACTCGTACCCCTTGCCGAAGAGGTCGTTGCCGACCACGCCCGCCCCGGACAGTGCCCCGTCGACGAGTTCCTGGCGGTCGGCGATGAGGAAGAACGCCTCGCGGACCCGTTTGTCGTCGAAGGGTGCCCGGTCGGTCTTCATGGCGAAGGCCTGCATGGCGCTGTTGCGCAGCCGCACGATGCCGATCCGGCCCTTGCCCTCGTGGGCGCGGGCGGTCGTCGGGTTCAGCTCATGGGCGTACTCGACCTGCCCGCCGAGCAGGGCGTTGACCCGCGCGGACTCCTCGTTGGCGACGACGAACTCCACCTCGTCGAGGTGCGGGGCGCCGTCCCAGTGGTCGTCGTTGCGCCGGAAGACCGCCGAGCGGCCGGGCGCGAACGACACGAACCGGAACGGTCCCGAGCCGACCGGCTTCTTCTCGAAGTCGGCCGCCGAGGACCCGTCGGGCACGATGTACGCGCCGAACGCGGCCAGCACATTGGGGAATTCGGCGGTCGGCCGCTTGAGTACGAACTCCACGGTCCGCTCGTCGACGGCCCGGCTCGCCTTGAGATCGATGGGTTCGAGGGACGCCTTGGCGCGGAACGCCTTCTCGGGGTCGGCGATCCGGCGGTAGCTGAACAGGACGTCCTCGGCGGTGACGGGCTTCCCGTCGTGGAAGTCGGCCTTGCGCAGGGTGACCTTCCAGCGGTCGAGCCCCGCGTTCGGCTCCCAGCCGGACGCCAGGCGTGGCTGGGCGGAGAGGTCGTCGCCGTAGTCGGCCAGCTTGTCGAAGAGCGCCTTGGCGCGGGCCACGTCGGCGAACAGGTTGGCCAGATGCGGATCGAGCGTCTCGCTCGCACCGCCGCCCGCGAAGGCGGCCCGCAGCCGTCCGCCGCGCCGGGGCTTCCCGTCGTTTGCGTCGCCTCCGCCGCTCTGGTCGCCTGAGCCGTCCGAGCTGCCACAGCCGACGAGCGCGAGGGCGCCGAGACCGGAGGCCGCCGTGAGAAGGCCTCTGCGACGGAGGCCGGGGTGGTCCTGCATGAGGAAGTCCTTGCTGTGTGAGGTACGTGCAGTGCGTGGAGCGCTTGGAGCGCGTGAGGTGTGTGCGGCGCGGTCAGCCGGCCAGGCGTGCCACCACGTGCAGCCGGTCGGCGTCGGCCGCCGTGCCGGGCAAGTCGCCCTGCTGCCAGAGCGGTTCGGTACGGGGCCCCGGGCCGTCGTGCAGCTCCAGCACGGTGAAGCCGTGCGCGGTCAGGAAGTGGCGCAGTTCCTGCGGGAGGAGCAGCCGCCAGGCCGAACGCTGTTCGACGGGGGCCGAGCCGTCGTCGGTGGTCCAGACGCGGGTACGACGCAGGAGTTGCGCGGTGCGGTCGATGTGCAGCGTGGTCGTCGAACGGTAGAAAACGCCCTGCCAGGTAAGGGAGTTGACCCTGGGCGTGTCCAGCAGGTCGTTGCGGCCGAGGAAGTACGCGCCGTTGCGCATCTCCGCGACGAGGAGTCCGCCGGGGGCGAGGCTCCGGCGGCAGGAGGCGAGGAAGCCGTCGAGGTCGTCGTTGGTGTGGCAGTACAGCAGCGCGCTGTCCAGGCACACCGCCGCGTCGAACGCCTCGGGCCCGAGGGAGAAGTCCCGTAGATCTGCGCGTACGTACCGCGGGCCGGGGTGCCGGTCGCGGGCGTACGCCAGCATCGCCTCGGAGAGGTCGGCCCCGACAACCGCCCTTCCCACGCTGTGCAGTTGGGCCGCGTCCCGTCCGGTGCCGCATCCCAGGTCCAGGACCCCCGGCCCGGCCTGGTACCGGCGCAGACAGTCCTCCGCCCATCGCCCGGCCAGCCGTTCGGGATCGGGGAACCTGGCCTCGTACAGCTCCGGGTTGTCGGTCAGCAGGTTGCCGCTCGTCATACCGTCGCCTCCACGGCAGGGGCGGGACGCACGGGCAGGGCCCCGAGGCGGCGCAGCCAGGTGAATCCGCCCGCCGACGCCAGCCCGAACACCAGACAGCAGGCCCACGGCAGCCAGGCCGCGTCCTGCCGGTCCCCGGCGTCCATGGCCCAGCCCACGGCCGTGTTGCCGACGGCCGCGGCGATCCCCGACACCATGTAGAAGATGCCGAAGTACGTGCCGGTCAGCTCCGGCCGCCCGAAACCGGGGATCAGCTCCATCACGAAGGGCTGCGCGACCATGACACCCACATAGAGGAGCAGGACGCCCACGAGCACGGGAACGACGTGCCACAGCTCGGGGGAGCCGGCCCCCGACACCAGCATCGGCGGCAGGAAGGCCAGTCCCATCAGCGCGAGTCCGGCGCCGATCGCCCGTCTGCCGTACGGCTTCAGCGCCCGGGTCAGCCGCAGCTGCAGGGCGAGATTGGCGAGCGTGCCCACGAGGAAGACCAGTCCGGCCGCGCCGTCCCAGCCCGTGGCCCGGCGGGCCCCGTCGGGCAGCAGCAGATACAGCTGGTTCTCCAGGGTGAACATGCCGACCATGGCCAGCGAGAAGGCGAGGAAGGCGCGGTTGCCGACCACCTCGCGCCAGTCCGCGAGCACACCGCCCGCACTGGGCGGCACCGGCCGCGCGGGCAGCACCAGCGCCTGCGCCACCGTGAGTACCGCGAAGATCCCGGCGGCGGTGAGCGCGGACGCCCGGAAGTCGACCAGCAGCAGCACACTGCCGAGCAGCGGTCCGACGAGCGCCCCGGTGGTCGCGAAGACGTTGAACAGCGCGAACGTCTCGGCCTTGCGCTCGCCCGCCTCCTGCGCGAGATAGGTCCGCACGGCCGGGTTGAACAGCGCCCCGGCGAGCCCGCTCAGCACGGACGCGGCCAGCAGCACCGCGAGCCCGTCGCCTAGCGCGAACAGCGCGAAGCCCGCGGTACGCACCCCGCAGCCGGCGATGATCACCCCGCGTGCCCCGAGCCGGTCCGCGGCCGAACCGCCGATCAGGAAGAGCCCCTGCTGGCTGAGGTTGCGCACTCCGAGGACGATCCCGACGACGGCCGCCGACATGCCCAGGTCCTCGCCCAGGTGCGTGGCCAGATAGGGGATGAGCAGGTAGAAGCCGGTGTTGACACCGAACTGGTTGACGAGGAGGAGCCGGATGGCGGGCGAGAAGCCGCGTATCTCGTACAGCGTCTTCACGGCCGGCCGCCCGTCCCACGCGTCTCGTCCGCCGCCCGCTCCCGTACGCCGAGTCCGGGCAGTTCGCTCGCCCGTACGACGCCGTCGGCGCCGCCGATCCCGGTCCACGGGTCGTCGGCGAGCAGCAGATGCCCGTCGAGGTCGGCCCAGCGGGCACGGTCGGTGAGGTGCACGGCGGGTGCCAGTCCGAGCGTGCTGGCGGTGAGACAGCCGAGCATCAGCTCGGTGCCGCTCCCGGCGATCAGCTCGGCCATGCGCAGCGCGGCCCGGGGGCCACCGCACTTGGCGAGCTTGACGTTCACCCCGTGCACCCGGCCCGCCAGACGGCGTACGTCTTCGAGTCCGACGGCGTCCTCGTCGGCGATCAGGGGCAGCGGTGAACGCTCGGCGAGCCGCGCCAGCGCTTCGGGATCACCGGGGGCGATGGGCTGCTCGACGGCCTCGACGCCCAACTCGTCGTAGCGGGGCAGGAGATGGCGGGTCTGCTCGGCGGTCCAGGCCCCGTTGGGGTCGAGCAGGAGCCGGGCGCCGGGCGCGGCGGACCGTACGGCGCGTACGCGGTCGAGGTCGTCCTCGGGGTCCGGGGCGCCGGCCTTCACCTTGAGGAGGGCGAATCCGGCGGCGGCGAGCGTGCGCGCCTGCGCGGCGGCGTGCGCGGCCGGGACGATGCCGATGGTGCGCGCGGTGGGGGCGCTCGGAGCGGTCCGAGCGCTTTCGTCTCCGAGCAGCCGGAACACGGGGGTGCCCGACCGCTTGCCGCACAGGTCGAGAAGCGCGGCCTCCACGGCGGCGGTGACCGCGGGCGGCCGGTCGTCCGGCCGCCCGTCCTGTGCCGCCCCCTCGCGCAACGCGCTCTCCGGGTCGGGGAAGCGGCCCAGGTCGCGGCCGGACACGTACAACCGCTGTCGCAGTGTGTCGGTGTCGAGGCCGTAGTAGACGCTGGTGACGGCCTCGCCGTGGCCGTGCAGGCCGTCGTGCTCGATGGTGAGCCAGACGGCGTCACGGGCGGTCGTCACGGAACGGGATATGCGCAGCGGCTCGGCGAGGGTGAGCCGTACGGTGCGCAGGGTGGCCTTCACGGGCTCCCTTCCAGAGGGGTGAGCAGCGGGTCGGTCACCGTGGTGCAGCGGACCCAGCCGGTGGCCTCGACGGCGCGTGCGTGCGGGATCTCGACGGGGCGGGTGGCCGCGGCAGCGGGGTCGAGGCCGTGGGCCGCCGCGAAGTCGTCGTCGTAGACCGAACCGAGATAGCGGTGCGGGCCGTCGGGGAAGACGGTGGCGACCACGGCGCCGGGATGGACCCGGGCCGCCCACGCGGAGACCAGTGCGACCGCTCCGGTGCTCCAGCCGCCGCTGACGAAACTGCCGCGGGCGAGCCGTCGGCAGGCGTCCGCGGCTTCGGCCGGGCCCACCCAGTGCACCTCGTCGAAGGCCTCGTAGGCCACGTTGCGCGGATGGATGCTGCTGCCCAGGCCACGCATCAGCCGCGGCCTGGCGGGCTGGCCGAAGATGGTGGAGCCGGTGGCGTCCACACCGATCAGCCGCAGCCCGGGCCAGTGCCGGCGCAGCGGCCCCGCGATCCCGGCACTGTGACCGCCCGTGCCGACACTGCACACCAGGATGTCCACATGGTCCAGCTGGGAGGCGAGTTCGGTGGCGAGCGAGGCGTAACCGGCGATGTTGTCGGGGTTGTTGTACTGATCGGGCCAGTACGCGTCCGGCAGCGTCCCGAGCAGCTCGCGCAGCCGTGCCAGCCGGGCCGCCTGCCAGCCGCCCACCCCGGCGGGGCGGTCCACGAGTTCGAGACGGGCGCCGTACGCGCGCAGCAACTGCCGCATGGACGGTTCGAGTTCGGTGTCGCCGACGAGCACGATGGGGTGCCCCAGGGCCTGCCCGGCGAAGGCGAGTCCGATGCCGAGCGTCCCGGAGGTGGACTCCACCACCGGTGCGCCGGGCCGCAGTTCACCCCGCTCACGTGCCCCGAGCAGCATGGACACCGCCGCACGGGCCTTCATGCCACCTGCGGCGAGACCCTCCAGCTTGGCCCAGAACCCGGGCTGCGGGCAGGGCAGATCGGTGGTCACCCTGGCCAGCGGTGTGCGGCCGAGCAGGGCGAGCAGATCCGGGTTGGCGGCGAGGGGACGCAGTGCGGCCGTGGTCACAGCGCGCCCTCCGCACCGCGGTAGCGGTGGATGACACCGGCACCGCCGTCCAGCCAGAAGAAGGGGTACGGCTCCGCGCACACCGCGCTCACCCCGGCACCGAGGAACCAGGGCAGTACGGCACTGCCGGTCTGCGCGAACATCACCAACTGCTGCCCGCTGCCCAGGACATGGGTCCGCAGTGGCTCGAAGGACCCGTTGCCGAGGGTCATGCCGGAGGCCAGTACCGCGTCACAGCGGCCGAGTTCGGCGTGCAGGTCGGTGGCGACCGGCTCGCCCCACTCCGTCGTACCGCCCTTGAGGTCGCACGGTATGTACGAGACGCCGCGCGAACGCAGCACCTCCAAAAAGGAGTTGACGACGCCTACGACGAGCACGGTCTGTCCGGGGCCGACGTCCAGCAGTTCGACGACGGCCTGTGCCCGCGCCCGGGACTTCTCCAGGGAACTTCCGGCGGGCAGGGGACAGGGGAGTGCCCCGTACTCCGGGGTGTGGGGGCGCACATGCATCAGATAGGCGTCCAGCGCCGCCACGCGGACCGACGGGAGCGGATGCTCCAGCAGCCGTGCGATGTCGGCTCCGGCGCAGTCCTCCACCGCGCCGTGCGGCAGTGCTCCGGGCTCGACCGCGCAGGAGCCGACCGCCCGGCCGAGACGCAGACTGAGCACCTCGTTGCGATAGCCGCCGCGGCGCCCGTCGTGCCGTACGGCCTGGCTGGTGGTGAACGCCACGGCGACGCGCAGGCCTTGGGGGTCCGGACCCAGTTCACCGGCGAGAACCCGCCGCACGAGATCGTCGTACGAGACGGGTGTGGGCGTGGATGTGGCTGCGGGTGTTGATGCGGGTGACCTCATCGGGTGGTCACCCGCGGTCGCAGCTCGGACAGCAGTGACTCGACCCTGGCCCGCGCTCCGGGCCCTTCGGCGTCGCCCGCCATCACATGGCCGAGGTATTCGTTGTTGCTGCCCGCGGTCTTCACCGTCCGCCCCGGCTCGGCGAGCTGAACCTCCAGCACGCCCTCTGCCGAACGCACTTGCTCGGCCCCGACGATCACCTCCAGCGTCCCCTCGGTGTCCGGTACGAGGAAACCCACGGCCGCGCTGCGCAGCCCGGTGGCACGGGGCCGCAGATCGGGGGTGCGGTCGAGAGCCACGTCGACGCAGGCGGCGGCCAGATCGAGGCCGGTGACATGACGGATCAGCTCGGTGATGCGATTGCCGGCCGGGCGCGGGTTCACCTCGACGACGCGGGGCCCCGCTGCGGTCAGCCTGATCTCGGTGTGGGCCACGACGGAGTCCAGCCCGAGCGCCTTGATCGCCTGGACGGCGGTGTCCTGGGCGGCTTCGGCATCGGCCGGGGCGAGGGCGGCGGGGAACATGTGCCCGGTCTCGATGAAGGCGGGCGCCCCGCCCAGACTCTTGTCGGTCACGCCCACCACATGGGTCGAACCGGCGAACGACACGGTCTCCACGCTGACTTCGGGCCCGTCGAGGAGTTCTTCGAGGAGCAGGACGGGTGCTCGCAGCTGACCGCGGGCGTTCAACGGGAAGTCCGCGATCGCCCGGCAGGCCTCGGTCAGCTCGCGTTCGTCGTCCACACGCCGTACGAACATGCCGGCACAGAGGTCGACGGGCTTGACCACCAGCGGGAAGCCCTGCTCCCGGGCGGCCTGCTCGGCGGCGGCCCGGTCGGCACAGACGGCGAACCGGGGTCCGGGGACACCTGCCTCGGCGAGGACGCGACGGGTGGTGTCCTTGCGGCACGCGTTCTCCACGGCTTCGGGTGTGGGCCCGGGAAGTCCCAGCCGTGCGGCGATCCGCGCCACGGTGGGCAGGTAGTAGTCGCAGGAGGTGACCACTCCGTCGAAGCCGAGGGCCTCGTGCAGCCGCTCCACGTGCGGGAGCAGGGTGTCGATGTCGTTCGTCTCGGCGGTCGTGACGTTGCGGGCCGCGAGCAGGGGATGGGCCGTGCCCTCCGGGGCGGAGCGCAGATAGTGGTGCAGGTCCCGGGTGAGGAAGGTGAACTCGTGCCCACCCTCCCGGATCGCCCGTGGCAGCAGTCTGCTCATCGACCCGACCCAGCTTTCGACCACCAACAGATGAGCCACAACTCCCCTTTCGCGCACTCCGGTTGAGCTTCAGGGCACGCCGAGGGCGCCCCATGGCGGGGTGCGGACGACGTGACCGACGCACACGCTATCGACAATCATTTTCATTGTCATCCAGTGGGTCGGACTTTGTTGCCGCCCCGGCAAAAACCACTTGGCCGCGCGAGGCCCGCCGCTCTAGCCTCGGCCGGTCCGAGTGAGTGACGGTTCCTGGCGAGTGAGGTGCGGGAGATGACGGTGCGGAAGAACGCGGCAGCGTACGGCGGGCTGGGAACTCCAGCCCCCGTGACCTTCCCGACCCCCTCTGCCCCGTCGACTTTCTCGACCTCCTCGGACCGAAGGAATCCCAGCAGTGGATCTCCCACGTAGCTTCACCGTCCGCGAGAGCGGACACCGCATTCACAACCCGTTGACCAGCGAGAAGCTGGCCGTCCTGGGCCGGGCCCTCGACCCGGCGCCGGGCACCACCGTGCTGGACCTCGCCTGCGGCAGCGGCGAGATGCTGTGCACCTGGGCGCGCGACCACCGGGTGACCGGCACCGGCGTGGACATCAGCACCGTGTTCCTGGCGAAGGCACGCGACCGCGCCGGGGAACTGGGCGTCACCGACCGCGTCGGCTTCCTGCACGGGGACGCGACGGGCCATGTCGCCGACGAGCCCGTCGGCATCGCCGCGTGCGTCGGTGCGACCTGGATCGGCGACGGGGTGGCGGGCACCGTCGACCTCCTGCGCAGAAGCCTCGCCCCCGGCGGGATCATGCTCATCGGTGAGCCGTACTGGCGCCGGGAGCCCCGGGACCGGGCGACCGTCGAGGGCTGCCACGCCGGAAGCAGGGACGATCATCGTTCGCTCCCGGAACTGGTCGAACAGTTCGGCGCCCTCGGCTGCGACCTCGTCGAGATGGTCCTCGCCGACCAGGACAGCTGGGACAGGTACGTGGCTGCGCAGTGGCTCAGCACCCGCCGCTGGCTGGACGCCAACCCGGACGACGAACTGGCCGACGAGATGCGCGAGGACCTGGCGACCGGACCCCTGCGCCATGTCCGGTACCAGCGCGAGTATCTGGGCTGGGGCGTGTTCGCGCTGATGAACCGCTGACGGATGCCGGGTGCGGACCGGACGGGGCGCACCCACGCAGCGGCGGTCCGACGGTCCCACCCGGCTCGGCGGCGTGCGCCGGTGTGCTGGGGCGCGCGCCGGTTCGGTGTCGCGCTCCGGCCCGGTGCCCAGTCGTTGAACCGCCGGGCGGAGTGACCCGTATCCCTTCTCAGTAACGCCCGGAGGGAGAGCAGGTTGTCGACACCGTTCGACCCCGAAGAGTCACCGCGTCGCTCGCCGCTGGAGCCGACCAGTGTGCTGCGCCGCCGACAGCCAGGTTCCCTGGCGGATCTGCTGCGGCAGGTGCAGGAGAAGGAGCGCGAACCGGACGAGGGCTACGAGGTCGTCGCCGTCGCCGTACCGGCGCCGGAGGCTGCCCCTCTGCCCTGGGTCACGGAGGACGACACGCAGGAACTGCCGCCCGTGGTCGAGGGCGACAGCAGACCGGCGCCGCGCGAGCGCCCGGCCGGAAAGGGGCCGGCCCACGGCCGCAGCACCTTCGTCCGCAGCACGGTGCTCGGTGTCGCCGCGACGGTCGCCGCACTGGGCGGATTCAGCGCCGCCCTCCTGCTCACCTGGGACAAGGACGACGACCCCGCGCAGGCACGGCCCCCCGTCGCGTCGTCCGCGCCACCCGCCTCGGCCCCCGCGCAGGAAGGCGGCGCCCCGGCGGGCATCGATCCCGACGGCCCCGGCACCCTGCGCGAGGGCGACCGGGGCCCCGAGGTCAGCGACTTGCAGGAACGGCTGCTGCGCATCCCCGACGTCTACAAGGAGGGCACGCCCAGCGGCATCTACGACGCCACGCTGACGGCGGCGGTGGCCCGCTTCCAGCTCTGGTACGGCATCAGAGGAGACGAAACAGGCGTGTACGGCAACGACACCCGCACGGACCTCGAAGCGCGCACCACCTCCTGAGACACCGCCCCATTCACCCCGCGACCCGCCCCACGAACTCCCACCCCCCGTGCGCCACTTCGTACACCACGAAGCCGGGTTCCAGCCGTACGTACGTGGCCGCGGCCGGAGCACGTACCGCCGACCGTTGCGTCGCCGGTACGTGGACCTCGGCCGTGGACCCCACCGGGACGCGCACCGCGAGCCGTATCGCGTCGTCCACGATCGACCAGGACGCCGAGGCCTCCCCTCGGACGGTGCGGATCGAGGTGCGGGCCCAGTCGACTCCCGTACGACCGTCGGGGCGCACGGTGAAGGTGCGGTACCCGGCGTCGCCGGGGCGCAGTCCGGCCACGTTCTCGTACAGCCATTGCACGACCGTGCCCTGGAAGTAGTGGTCGCGGGAGCGTGAGTCGACCGGCCACATCTCCCACATGGTGTCGGCGCCGTTCTCGAACCAGTAGCCCCAACTCGGGTACGTGCGCTGTGTGGCGATCGCGTGGGCCACCTCGGGATGCCCCTGTGCGGACAACTGCCTCAGCAGGACACTGGTGCCGAGCGCGCCGGTGTTCAGGTGGTTGCCGCGCTCCTCGATGTCAGCGAGCAGCGAGTCGACGACGGAGGCCCGTGCGCCGGGCGGGACCAGCCCGAAGGCGAGCGGTACGCAGTTGTTCGTCTGCCGGTATCCGGGGTCCTTCGCCGTGCGGTAGTGGCCCTCCGGGCCCAGGAAGGCCGCGTTGAAGGCCTCCTTGAGTCCGGCCGCGGCCCCGCGATAGCGAGTGGCGACCGCCGACTCGTGGAGCAGGTCAGCGAGTTCAGCCGTGCCGGTGAGCGCCCGGTGCAGATACGCCGTCGCGGTGAGCCGGGTGTCCTCGGGCGGGTTGCCGCCGTAGCCCGGGGGCAGATAGTCGCCGAGCGCGGTCACGGCGAGCCCGTCCCTCAGCCGGGAGATCTCCCAGTCCAGATAGCGCGTGAGCGGCGTCCAGTGGTCGCGGGCCAGCCGCTCGTCCCCGTACACGCGGTACATCTCCCGCAGCAGGAACGGGTACACCGTCGTCCACTCCGGGGACGGGCCGAGGTCCCCGTAGCCCCAGCCGCCACTCGGCACGATCACCGGGAGCTGTCCGTCGGAGTTCTGACTGTCCTTCAGGTCGCCGAGCCACTTGGACAGGAAGCGGTGCACGCCGAGCGCGTACGCCATGACGGGAGCGCCCAGCTGCGCGTCACCGGTCCAGCCGTTCTTCTCGTACATCGGGGTGTCCGTCGGGATGCCGTGCAGGTTGTTGAGGAGAGTGCGCCGCATCGCGCGCTCCAGCTGCTGGTAGAACGGCACGGAACACGCGAAGGAACCCGTCGCCTCCACCGGTGTGTGCACGACCCGGCCCAGCACCTGCGCCGGCTCGGGCTTCGCGGGCAGCCCGCTGACCTGCACGTACCGGAATCCCTTGTACGAGAACCTGGGCTCCCACACCTCGTCGGCGCCGCCGCCCGCGCACACGTATTCGTCGGTCTGGAACCGGCCGGGGACGTGCCCGGTCTCGGCGTGCACGCTGCCGTCGGACTTCAGCTTCTCGCCGTGGACCAGGCGTACCGTCGTCCCGGCCGGGGCGCGCACGGTCAGCCGCGTCCAGCCGGCCGTCGTGCGGCCCATGTCGACCACGTACACGCCGTCGCTCAACTCCTCGACGGCGACCGGACGTACGGTCTCGATGACCTGGATCGGGTCGTGGGGCTGTGCGCGCAGCGTGCCCTTGGGGGCGTCCCGGCGTTCGGTCTGCTGCCAGCCGCTGTCGTCGAAACCCGGGCGGGTCCAGGCCACGGGTGCCTTGCGGGCGTCGTAACTCTCACCCGCGTAGAGGGAGTTGGAGCGGGTCGGGCCGTCGGTGATGCGCCAGCTGCCGTCCGTGGCGACCGTGGTGCGTGAGCCGTCGGGGTGGTCGATCTCCAACTGGCCCAGGAGGCGCGGCTCGTCGTGCCACGGCGGACGGTGCCAGTTCCATACGTTCGGTGTCGTCATGCCGAAGAAGCCGCGGCCGAGGGTGACTCCGATCGCGTTGGCGCCCCGGCGCAGCCGGTCCGTCACGTCGTGGACGGCGTACAGGACGGTCTCGTCGTAGTCGGTGAAGCCGGGGTCGAGGACCTGGCGGCCGACGCGTTCACCGTTGATCTCGGCGTCGTAGTAGGCGAGTCCGCTGATGTAGAGACGGGCACGGGAGACGGGCTTCGAGACGGTGAACTCGCGGCGCAGCAGCGGCGCCGGCTGCTCGGGCGCCGCGATCGACACACCGGAACCCCACGGGCCCTGCCCGTACGGGGCGAGCACGGCGGCCCCGGCCCACGCGGAGTCGTCGAACTCGGCCTGCTGCCATCCCTGTTGTTCGGTGTCGGTGCTGCGCCAGCCCTCGCCCGTGACCAGCTCCACCGTCCCCGCGTCCGCCCCCGACCCGTGCTCCACGAGGAGTCGTACGAGCAGGCCGCCGGGGTTGACCGACGCGTTGCCGCGGTTCGTCGCGAGGGCGGCGACCACCAGGCGCCCGGAGCCCGCCGCCTTCACCTCCTCGGTGACGTCGAGGAGATGGCCCTGCCGCCAGGCGTCGGTCTGCTCGGCCTGGTGCATCACCTGGACGCCGTCGAGATACAGGGTGAAGTCGTCGTCGGCCGTCGCCAGCAGCGTGGCTCTTCGGACCTCGGCCCCCGCGGGTGCGGTGAGCGCGCCGCGGAACCAACGAGGCCCGTTCGGGGCGTCGTTGGAGGTCGCGCCCGGCGACCAGATCCAGGACGCGCCCTCGAACGACGGCGGCTCGGGCGCGGCAGCGGCACCGATCCAGAATCCCTGCCAGGAGTCCTTGGACAACGTTGTCTCCCACCAGCGCGGCACACTCCACGCCGACGCCCGGCCCTCGCCGTCCCAGACCCTGACCTGCCAGTGGTAGCGGGTGCGCGGCTTCAGGGCGGGGCCCGCGTAGACGATCCCGACGCTGCGGTCCGACGCGACCCGGCCGGAGTCCCAGACCGCACGCTGCCCCTCGCGCAGGCCCTTCTCGCTCAGCGCGACCCTCACGTGGTACGCGCTCTGCCGGGCGCCGTGCCCGTCGGCCGTCAACTCCCAGGTGAGACGCGGCTGTTCCACCTCCGTGCCGAGCAGGGTCTCGGCGTACTCGACGGTCGTGCGCTCGACGCGCAGCCTGCCCGGCCGTGATGCGTCGGCGCCCGACGGGGCCGAGGCGGCGGCTGCGGTGGTACCGGAGGCGAGGGCGGCGGAGGCGCTCACTCCGGCGGCCGAACTCCGGAGGAAGGCGCGGCGGTTCCAACCCTTGGTCATGTGGTGTCCCTTGGTTGCGTACGTACGCGGGTGCGGGTGCGGGTGCGGGGGCGCGTGCGGGTGACGAAGCGAGGGGGCGGGAGGAGAGGGGGTGGGAGGAGTAGGGGGGAGTGTCGGGAGGGGGACGCGCGAGGCGTTTGAAACGTTTCACACGATTCTTGAACGATCCTATGGGCGCCGCTGTGGGGCTTCAAGAGGCGTGCATGTGCCAGCATGGCGCCGTGGACGGGGGGATCCTCGAACGCGAGCACGAGCTGGACCGGCTGGCCTCGGCCGCCAGGGAGGCGGCCGACGGAGCCGGTTCCGTGGTGCTCGTCCACGGCGAGGCGGGCATCGGCAAGTCGAGCCTGGTGAAGGCCATGCCGGGCGTGCTACCGACGGCGTCGCGCGTCCTGGTGGGGGAGTGCGACGACCTCGCGACGCGCAGGCCGCTCGGCCCCTTCCGCGATCTCGTCGGCGGTGTCGGCGCGGAGCTGGCGCGGGCGCTCACGGCGGGCGGCGATCGGCCCCGGGTGTACGACGCGCTGCGGGCGGAACTCACCGCGGCCCCGCACCCGGCCGTCCTCGTCGTCGAGGACGTGCACTGGGCCGACGAGGCCTCCCTCGACGCGCTGCGGTTCCTGGTGCACCGGGTGGAACGCCTGCCGGCCGTGCTGGTCCTTACCTACCGCGACGACGAACTGGACCGCCGCCACCCCCTGCACCACCTCCTCGGCCAGGTGTCCCGGGCCGAACGCGTGCACCGCCTGCCGCTGTCCCGGCTCTCCCCGGGCGCCGTGCACCGGCTCAGCGCGGTGAGCGGCCTGGACCCGGCGGAGGTGTACGAGGTCACCTCCGGCAACCCGTTCTTCGTCGCCGAGGTGGTGGCGGCCGGCGGCACCGGCGCCGTACCCCCGACCGTGGTCGACGCGGTCCTCGCCCGGCTGCGCGACCTGGACGACCGCACCCGCGACGCCCTGGAACAGCTCGCCGTCATGCCCTCCGCGGTCGAACGCCCCCTCGTCGACGCGTTGTTGCCCGATGGCGTCACCGAGCTGGCGGTCGCCGAACAGCGCGGACTGCTGACCGTCACCCCCGAACGGGCCGGTTTCCGCCATGAGGTGATCAGACGGGCCGTCGCCGACTCGCTCCCCGCCGCACGGCGCATCGAACTCAACCGCCGGGTCCTGGCCGCACTCGTCGTGAAACCGGGCTCCGACCCGGCCCGCGTCGTCCACCACGCGGCCCAGGCCGGCGACCAGGAGGCGATCGCACGGTACGGACCCGATGCCGCCCGGGACGCCGCCGGCGCGGGCGCGCACCGGGAGGCCGCCGCCCATCTGCGGCTGGTCCTGCGGCAGCGCGACCGCTTCGACGCGGCCGAACTCGCCGATCTGCTGGAGCGGTTCGCCATCGAGAGCTACACCGTCGCCGACTCCACGGCCGCCGTGGACGCCGAACGGGACGCGGTCGCCCTGCGCCGGTTCCTCGGCGACACCCGCGCGCTCGGCGCCGACCTGCGCTGGCTCTCCCGTATCCACTGGTGGGCGGGGAACGCCGACGAGGCCCAGCGCGCCGCGCGCGAAGCCATCGCCGTCCTGGAGGAGGCGGGCGACGAACGGCTGCTCGCGCTCGCGCTGAGCAACACCTCCCAGCTCCACATGCTGTCCGAACGCACCGCGCAGGCGGTCGACTTCGGCGAACGCGCGATCCGCCTGGCCCGCCGCACGGGCGACAACGCGATCCTCGCGCACGCCCTGAACAACGTCGGCACCGCCCGCTGGCGGGCCGGAGACCCTCTGGGCCGCGCCCAGTTGGAGGAGAGCCTGCGCGTCGCGCTGGCCGCCGGGGAGGTCGAGCACGCCTGCCGCTCGTACGCCAATCTCATCTGGACGCTGCTCGAACGCCTCGAACACACCGAGGCCGACCGTTACCTCGCCCCGGGGATGGAGCTGGCCGACCGGGCCGAGCACGTCGGCTTCCTCAGCTATCTCCATGTGGCCATGGGGCTGCGGAAGTTCGCCGCGGGCGCCTGGGACGAGGCGGAGAAGCACGCCGAGATCGGCGCCCACGACTTCGTCCCCGCCCGCTGCCCCGCGCTGACCGTCCTCGCCCGCGTCCGGGTCCGGCGGGGCCGCGAGGGCGGCGACGAACTGCTCGACGAGGCCTGGGAGATCGCCGTACGCACCCGTGAACTCCAGCGCACCGGACCGGTCGCCGCCGCCCGCGCCGAAGCCGCCTGGCTCCGCGGCGACCACGCCCTGGTGGCCGACCTGGCCGGGCCGGCCTTCGAGCAGGCACGCCGGCTGAACGTCGTTCCGCACCGCGCCGAACTCGGCCACTGGCTCACCAGGGCCGGACACCCCGTACCTGCGGACGGCTCGGACCACCCGTACGCCCTCCAGACCGCCGGCCGCTGGCGGGAGGCGGCCCAGGCGTGGCACACGGCCGGCTGCCCGTACGAGGAGGCCGCCGCCCTCGCCGAGAGCCCGGACCCGGACGACAAGCTCACCGCCCTCGCGGGTCTGGACGCGCTCGGCGCCGAACCCCTGGCACGGCTGGTCCGCTCCGAGCTGCGGCACCTCGGCGTCCGGCACATCCCGCGCGGGCCGCTCGCCGCCACCCGGGAGAACCCCGCCGGACTCACCGAGCGGCAACTGCAGGTCGTGCGGCTGCTGGCCCAGGGCCTGACCAACCCCGAGATGGCCGAGCGGCTCGTGGTGTCGGTCCGTACCGTCGACAACCACGTCGCCGCCGTCCTGGAGAAGCTCGGTGCCCGCTCACGGCGCGAGGCCGCCGCCCGCGCCACGGAACTCGGGATACTGCCGGGCCGCGAGACACAGACGCAGGCCGACGCGCAGGCGAAGGCGCGGGAACCGGGCGGACGCGGGGAGCGTGGGCGGACGCAGCGCGGAGAGCGCGGGCAGACGTAGGTAGGCGGCGCGGCCGAGCTGAGTGATGGGCACGGATGCCCGAGCGCGGGACACCGGACTAGAACAGGCCCATCGAAGGGGCCCGGAGAACGGGGCCCCGGATCGGGGGATGCCATGTCCGTCACGCCCGCGCAGGCGGCCCGCCAGGAACTCCAGTCGTTCGAGGGCCGGTTGGTCGGTCCCGAGGACTCCGGTTACCAGGAGGCGCGCGCCGTCTACAACGCGATGATCGACCGGCGGCCCGCCCTGGTGGCACGCTGCGCCGGCGCCGAGGACGTGGTCCGCGCAGTCGGCTTCGCCCGCGACCACGATCTGCCGCTCGCGGTCCGCGGCGGCGGGCACCACGGAGCGGGCCTCGGGACCTGCGACGGCGGCGTGGTCGTCGATCTGTCGCCGCTCAAGGACATCGAGATCGACCCCGCCGCCCGGACGGCACGGGTCGGCGCGGGCTGTGTCTGGGGCGAGGTGGACCGTGCCACCCATGCCCACGGGCTGGCCACCCCGAGCGGCATCATCTCCACGACCGGAGTCGGCGGCCTCACCCTGGGCGGCGGCCTCGGCCACCTCAGCCGCACGTGCGGGCTGACCATCGACAACCTCCTGGAGGCCGACCTCGTACTGGCCGACGGCACACAGGTGCGCGCGAACGCCGACGACAACGCCGACCTGTTCTGGGCGATCCGTGGCGGAGGAGGCAACTTCGGTGTCGTCACCTCGTTCCGGTTCCGGCTGCACGAGGTCAGCACGGTCGTCGCGGGCCCCACCTTCTGGCCCGTCGAATCGGCCGCCGAAGTCCTCACCGCCTACCGGGACTTCATCCCCCACGCACCCCGCGAACTGGGCGGCTTCTTCCTGTTCGGCGCCGTCCCGCCGGCCCCGCCGTTCCCCGAGGAGATCCAGGGACGCAAGGCCTGCGGTGTCGTGTGGTGCTACGCCGGGGACGACGCGGACACGGCGGCCCGTCTGATGGCACCCCTGCTCGACGCGCTCCCCGAACCGATGCTGCACGGGCCCGCGCCGATGCCGCACCCCGCGATCCAGTCGGCCTTCGACGGGCTCTACCCGCCCGGCGACCAGTGGTACTGGCGCGCCGACTTCGTCAACGAGATCCCGGGTGACGCGATCGACCGGCACGCCAAGTTCGGGGCCGAACTGCCCACTCTCAAGTCGACGTTCCACCTGTACCCGATCGACGGGGCCGTCCACGACCACGCCCCGACGGACACCGCCTGGAGCTACCGGGACGCACGCTGGGCCTCGGTGTTCGCGGGGGTGGACCCCGACCCGGCCAACGCCGACCTCATCAGGCGGTGGACCGTCGACTATTTCGAGGCCCTGCACCCGTACTCGGCGGGCGGCGCGTACGTGAACATGATGATGGACGAGGGGCAGGAGCGGGTCCGCGCCAGTTACCGCGACAACTACGCACGTCTGGCCCGGATCAAGGCCGACCGCGACCCGGACAATCTGTTCCGGCTGAACCAGAACATCCAGCCGGCCGCACGGTCCTGACCGGCCCCACCGACCGCCCGCAGAAGGGCCCTGGCGCCGACGGGGGGCACCAGGGCCCGTGCGGGCCGGGTCGTACGCCGAGCTCGTACGTCAGGGCCGGGTACGCGGCGTACGGCGTGAGCGCGGGTCAGGCGACGAGGAAGTCGGCCTGGCCGGACTTCGCGCCTGCCAGGAACGAGATCATCTCGTCCCGGGTGTAGACCAGCGCCGGCCCGTCCGGATCCTTCGACTGGCGGAGGGCGACGCTTCCGTCGGGGAGCCGCTTGGCCTCCACGCAACTGCCGCCGTTGGTACCGCTCCAGGGCTTCTCCCAGCCCTCGGTGCCCAGCTCACCGGCGGGCACACCGCTGTGGACGGGATCCATGGACGTCATGGCTCACAACTCCTCACGCAGTTCGGCCAGGATGCTCCTGGTCCGGGCGACCGGCTCCGCCTGCACGGACATCCGGTCCAGCACTTCGAGATACGTCACGACGTCGGCGGGCTGGTCCACGTAGACCGAGCCGACGAGGCTCTCGGTGTAGACGACATCGGGAAGTTCGGAGAAACCGAAACGGAAGTAGTGGAACGGGCCGAACGCGCCGGGGTGCGCGCCCACCGAGAAGCGCAGTATCTGGATCCGGACCTTCGGCATGTCCAGGGCCTCGCCCAGCCGGTCGATCTGGGCCCGCATCACCTCGGCCCCGCCCACCGGCCGGCGCAGCACGGTCTCGTCCAGGACGGCCCAGACCGCCGGGGCGTCGGGCTTGGTGAGCAGCTCCTGGCGCCGCAGCCGCAGATCGACGCGGCGGGCGATGTCCTCCTTGCTCGCGTTCGGAAAGCCGACCCGCATCAGCGCGGCCGTGTAGTCGTGCGTCTGCAACAGGCCCGGGACGTAGTGGGGTTCGTAGAGACGGATGAGGGCGGCTTCGCTCTCCAGGCTCACGTACGCGCTGAACCACTCCGGCAGCACGTCACGGTAGGAGTACCACCAGCCGGGCCGGTTGGCCTCCCGCGCCATCGTGAGGAAGCCGTCCACCTCCGAGGAGGGGACTCCGTAGGTGCGCAGCAGTTCCCTGACGTAGGGGATACGGAGGCCGACCTCGGCCTTCTCCATGCGGCGGACCGTCAAAGGGGTGACCTCGATGGTTCGGGCGGCGTCCTCGAAGGAGATCCCCGCCTGTTCCCGCAGGTGCCGGAGGCGCCTTCCGAGGACCATCCGCAGGACGGTCGGCGCGCTGCCGCCGGAGCGGTTGTCGCTCACGTCCTGCCTCCCGGAACGCCCGTCACGGCCAGCAGTGTGCCACGCGGTGGCTGACACAGACAGAGCCGTGCGGATCGTTCTGAAATTATCAGAACGCTTGTTACGAGTTGAGGGCGTACGCAATCATAGGGACCGAGTGACGAGCCGCACGGTCCGGCGGCCACGGCGCACAACGACGGTCGGTCGCAGCGCAGTTGGCGCCCCGGCGGGCCGGTCGAGCCCGCAGCAGCATGATGCGAGACCTGGATGGCCACCGTGAGAGACGGACGATCGAGGAACCCGGGCAGAGTTCCCGCCGCGGCCGACAAGGCGCTGGACACCCTTCAGGCACGGGAGTTCGGGTACGGGCCGCGCTCGGTGCCGGGGGCGGCGGCATGACGCCCGACGCGGGCGTGTCCGGCTTAGACGCGACCGGCTCCGGCACGACAGGCCTCGGCACGACAGGCCTCGGCGTGTCCGGTTCCGACCCGACCGGTTCGCGCGGTCCGTGTGGTCCATGTGTCGGCGGGACGAGGAAACCGGTGTGGTTCCCGTCGTGCATCCGACGGGCGCCATGACCGCTCCGGGTACGGGCGAACAAGGATGGACCGCGGCCACGGTGCCCGCGGGCCACCTGCCTCGCGACGAACGGGCGGACCGCATGCCCCACGGGACGCCGGAGACCCACGACGGGGTGGCGAAGACGCGCAGGGGATACGCGTCCGACACGACCGACGAGGACCGCAGGGGGCTCGCCCACGACGAGGTACGGGAGGGCCACCCGACCGTGCTCCCGGCGCTCGCGACCGCCCTCGCCCGCGAACTGGTCCGCCGCGTGGACGAGGACCACCGGGCGACGGGCGAGGCACACCGCACTTCCACACCGGCCGCGCGGCAGCGGCTCGCGAAGTGCCGCGCGGGCAACGCCGAGGCGCTCAGGGCCATCGTCCGGCGCCATGCCTGGCCGACCGCGGAGCTGGTCGGCGCGCCCGCCTCGACCGCGGCCCTGATGATCCTGCTGCACGCCCCTGATCTCGCCTTCCAGGTCGTGTGCCGCGACCTGATCGCCCAGGCCGTCGCGGACGGACGCTGCCCGGCGCCGCATCACGCCTACATCGCCGACCACTGCGCCGTGGAACTGGGCCAGCCGCAGTTCTACGGAACCCGTATCGACCCCGTGACCTGCTGCCCGTATCCGGTCCGCCGGCCCGAGACGCTCGACGAGCGGCGCCGCGACGTCGGTCTCGCCCCCCTCGACGAGCAGATGCGGACCCTACGACTCAGCGGGTGAGGCCGTTGGGTCGGACGGGTGAGCCGACGCCCACGCCGAGGATGACCCCAAGGGTGAGTCGAGGGTGACCGGGGTGCGCGGGCCGCTCGGCGCCGGCCTACGGTTCGAGGCGCAGCTCCCGCTCCTGCTCCTGGTCGCCGGAGGCCGCACCCTCCTCGTGGACGGTGAAGGCCGCCGAGAGTGTCTTGTCGGCCTGGCGCACCGCCTCCGGGCTGCCTTGGAGGGTGACGGTGACGGACGTGGAGAGCTTGGCTCCGGCAGACGGCTTCCCGCCGCCACCGCCGCCGTCACCGGTCGCCGCGTCACCGCCGCTGCCGAAGGTGGCCGTGTGGACCGTGGCGCCGTCGTCACCGGGCAGGGTGTCCGGCGAGCCGAAGGCGGGTTCGAGCGTGTGGACGACAGCCCGCGCGTCGGCGGCCGAACCGCCGGTGAGAGTGAGCGTCAGAGCGAGATGCGTGCCGGACGTCATGAACAGCCACCTTTGCTTGTACGTGTACTTGTGCTCTTGTGCTCGTTCTTGTGCTGGTACGAATGCGGGCCATCCGCTCGGGTAACCGGTTGCCCCGGACACAAACGGCGGCTCGATCCCGCCTACGCCTGTCTCCATGACACAGCCATCCGCCGGACCCCGCAGCCGCTGAGGCACACGCAGGCCGCACGACGACGCACCGATCCGGTCGCAGATCCGCCCGCTGATCCGTTCACAGGTCGGCCCGCGGGTCGGCCCGCCGGTCAGCCCGAGGCGGTCGGTTCCGCCCGGACCAGGCCCTCGCGGTACGCGATCGCCACCGCCTCCGTACGGCTCGCGGCGCCCAGCTTCGCGAGGATGTTGGAGACGTGCACGCTCGCCGTCTTGCCGCTGATGAACAGTTCCTCGCCTATCTGCCGGTTGGTGCGGCCCCGCGCGAGGAGCAGCAGGACGTCGTTCTCCCGGGCGGTCAGCGCGGGAACGCCCGCCACCGGGGAGGTCTCCGCGAGGCGGGCCCGGCGGATCAGCCGCTCCACGTCCTCACGCAACGGCACGGCGCCCAGCCGGACGGCCGTGTCCCGGGCCGCCCGCGCCTGCCCGGCGGCCTCCTCGCGGCGCCCCGCCGCGACCAGGGCCTCCGCGAACCGGACCCGGCAGCGGGCCTGCTCGTAGACGTCCCCGTAACCGAACGCCTCGACGGCCCTCTCCCAGGCTTCCGCCCTCTCCCGGGCGACCTCGGTCTCCTCCCGGGCCGGCGGGCCCGGCTCGGCGCGGCCCCGCGCCCACTCGGCCTCGGCGCGCGCCAGCCACGCCCGCCCCTCGGGACCCTGCGGCGCACCGTCCTCGCCCTCGGCCGCCGTGACCCGGGCCGTCCCCACCAGCTCCGCCCCGGTCTCCGACCAGCGCCGTACGCCTTCCTCGTCGCCCGCCAGACGGGCGGCCACGGCCGCGTCCGCCACCGGGGCCAGGGCGAGCGCCGCGAGCCGCACCACCACGTCGGGCGTCGTACCGGCGTCGTCGACCAGGGCCGCGACGCTCGTACGGACCTGCTCGACGGCCGCCTCGGCATCGTGGCGCAGGACCGCCGCGTCGGTCAGGAGGATGCCCGCCACGAGGGTGGCCATCCAGTCGAACGGTCCGTCGAGCAGGGCCCTGGCCCGCTCGGCCGCCCCCTGCTCACCGCGCGCCAGGGCCACCGACAGCGCCGGGCCGATCGCGTAGCCGCCCGCCGCGGGCAGCCGCTCGGCATCGCTCTCCGCGGCGCGGACGCATGCGTCCCACTGGCCCAGGGAGTAGAGCACCAGGGAACGCAGGTAGCGCATCTCCAGCGGATAGGGCGAGGCGAGCAGCCCCGCACGGCCCGCGCGCTCCAGTCCGTCGGAGAGCCAGGTCAGGCATTCGTCCAGGTCACCGGACTCGTACGCACCGATGGAGAGGTTGAACAGCGCGCGCATCTCGATCGAGGTGTTCCCCGCGCGCCGGGCCAGCTCCCGTGCCTCCCGCAGCCGGGCCCGTCCTTGCGAGGTGGTCCGGCCCGCTCCCTCCAGACCGACGAGGGAGATCATCAGGTCGGCCCGGGCGTCGGGTACGCCCAGTTGCTCCGCGATGCCCAGGGCCCGGCGGGCCACGTCACGGGCGGTCTCGTCGTCGCCCACGTAACGCGCCGCCATGACGTGGGTGGACGCGGCCCACACCCATGTACGCGAGGGAGGATCCGCGGGGATCATCGCGAGGGCCTCGCTGCTGTACGTGAACGCGGCGGTCAGGCTGTCGATCCGCATGAGGTTGCCCGCGAGCGTGTAGCGGACCCGGGCGGCCAGTTCGGAGTCCTCGTCGGAGCCCATGCGCGCGAGCGCGGCCCGGGTGAGCGAGACGGCCCGGTGGGTCTCGCCCGCGTGGGCGGCAGCCGCCGAGGCGCGCAGCGTCAGCGTGACCGTGTCGAAGCCGTCGGGCCGCGCGTCGGCCGGTACCGCCGACCACAGGTCGAGGGCGGCCTCAAGGTGGCGCAGTTCCTCGGCGGGCGCGCGGACCCTCGCCGCGTGGTCGGCGGCTTCCAGTGAGGCCGCCAGGGCGTCGGGCAGGTCGTGGCTCTCGCGCGAGTGGTGGGCGCGCTCGGCGGCACACTCGGCCGGCAGGCCCCGCCCGGCCAGTACATGGGCGAACGCCCGGTGCAGCCGTACCCGTTCACCCGGCAGCAGATCGGCGTAGACCGCCTCACGGATCAGGGCGTGCCGGAAGGAGTAGGCGCTGTCCCCGCCGGAAATCCCGCCCGAGCCGCCGCCGGAACTCCCACCCAAGCCCTCACCCGAGCTCGAGTCCGAGCCTGGTCCCGAGCCTCCGCCGGAACTCCCGCCGAAGCCTGCGCCGGATTCTCTTCCCGACCCCCCGCCGGCGACGAGAAGCTGGCGTCCGACGGCCTCGCGCAGCGCCGACTCCAGCTCCTCCTCCGGCAGTTGCACGGCGTCGCGCAGCAGATCGTGCTCGACGCGGCGCCCGGCGACCGCCGCCGTGCGCAGTACCTGCTGTGCGGTCGGCGACAGTTGCTCGAAGCGGCTGAGCAGCACGTCGGCCAGACCGCTGGGCACGGCGGAGGCGGCCCCGGGCGCGGACTCCGAGGTGGCGGCCAGCAACTCCTCGGCGTAGAAGGCGTTTCCCTCGGCGCGCTCGACGATGCGGCGGATCGTGGCATCGGGCACGGGGGCGGTCCGCTGGGAACGGACGAGCCGGTCCACCTCGCCGTCGGGCATCGGCCGCAGCTCCAGCCGCTCGACGGCGGGCAGCCGCACCAACTCCGCGAGCAGGGGCCGCAAAGGGTGTCTGCGATGCAGATCGTCCGCGCGGTACGAGGCGAAGACGGCGAGACGCTGACCGGGCGCGCCGCCCGCACTGCCCGCCCCGCCCAGGACGCCCCGGCTGAGCAGGAAACGCAGCAGGTCGCGGGAGGACTGGTCCGCCCAGTGCAGGTCCTCCAGGACCAGCAACAGCGGTGCGGCCCTGGTCAGTTCGGCCAGGAGCGCGGCCATGCCCTCGAACAGCTGCGGCCGGCCGCCCGCGTCCCGCGCCCCGTCCCCGCCGTGCCCGATCAGCCGGTCGACCACGGGATGCGCGGCCAGCGTGCCGCAGAACCGCTCGTCCCCGGCGAGCACACCCAGGATCTCGGTGAACGGCAGATACGGCAGACCCACGTCACCGAGGTCCACGCAGTGCCCCGTGACCACCGTCGTGCCCGCCGCCGCGGCCTGTCCGGCGGCCTCGGCCAGCACCCGGGTCTTGCCGACCCCCGCGTCCCCGGCGACCAGCACGGCGCGTGCCTCACCGGCCCGGGCCCGGTCCAGGACCTGGGTCAGCCGGGCTAGCTCGTCCGCACGCCCGATGAAAGGCCCGATGAAGGGCCCGTTGAGCGGCGTGGTGAATGCGGTGGTCGACACGGATCCATCCTGGCACGCGCCACCGACAGTCCCCTGGTCCCGGCCCCGCCCCCACCCCGCGACCCCGGCGCGAGGACCGGCCGGCGAGGCGGTGCGGGAGTGGACCGGATCGACGGACCGGATCGGCGGAGCAGGTCGACGGGGCGGGTCAGCGGAGGGTCTGCGCCCAGTTCGCCGGCACGCGTCCCGCGGGCCCTGGTGCGGGCTGGTCGGCGGGGTGGCTGAGCGGCGGGGCGAGGTCGGGCCCGGATTCGTACAGTTCGGACGTCTCGAAGTTCCAGAACCAGGCCTCGCCCGGCTCGAAGCTCCGGATGAAGGGGTGGCCCGTGCTCCGGTGGTGGGCCGTGGCGTGCTTCGAGGGGGAGTCGTCGCAACAGCCGACATGACCGCACTGGGTGCAGCGCCGCAGATGGAACCACCAGCCCTGCGCGGCCTCGCACTCGACGCATCCCGTGCCGCTCGGCGGTACGCCCGGCTCGATTCCGGCGGTGTCCGAGGTGGTCATGACGTCTCCTGAGGGGTGTCTGATTCCTCCGCGGTGAGCGGGAGGAAGACCTGGAAGCGGGTGTCTCCGGGTTCGGAGTGCACCTGCAGATGTCCGTGGTGTTTGTTCACGACGATGCGCCAGGAGATGTCGAGACCGAGCCCGGTGCCCTCGCCCACGGGCTTCGTGGTGAAGAACGGGTCGAAGATCCGGCCGCGGATCTCCTCCGGCACCCCGGGCCCCGTGTCACGGAACTCGACGAGCAGCTGCTCCCGTTCGAGCGCGGTGCGCACGGTGAGCGTGCCCTCGCCGCCCATCGCCGAGGCGGCGTTGTCGATGAGATTCGTCCACACCTGGTTCAACTCGCCCGGGTAGGCGGGGATCCGGGGCAGCGACCGGTCGTAGTCCTTGACGATCCGGACGCCGGGGCCGATCTTCCCGGCGAGCATCATCAGGGTGCTGTCGAGCAGTTCGTGGACATCGGCGACCTGGTAGGGCGCCCGGTCGAGCTGCGAGTACTGCTTGGCCGCGTTCACCAGGTTCGAGACGCGGGTCGTGGAGTCCTCGATCTCGTTCATCAGCAACTCGGTCTCGACCGTGTAGTTGAGCCACCGGACCGCGCCCTCCAGCGTCCCCTCGTCCACGGTCGCCGCCACCTGGTCCAGCCAGTCGATGTCCAGCCCGGCCTGCACGAACGTCGGCGCCAGCTCCCAGCCGCCCGCGATGCCGTGGTCGTCGAACCAGTCGCCCAGCGCGTCCTCCCGGTCGGAGGCCTCCAGCGGGCTCAGGGGCGTGGCCTTGGCGACCTGCTCCGCCGTACGCTCCTGGATCTCGACGAGTGTCTCCAGGGCGTCGCGCGCGTACGGACCCGCCGCGATCATGCCCAGCTTGTGCCGCATCCCGGCCACCCGGCCCCGCAGCGCGGACGTGGCCCGGACCGCCGCCGCGGCCGGGTTGTTCAGTTCGTGCGTCAGCCCGGCGGACAGCGAACCGAGCGCCAGCAGCCGTTCACGCTGCCCGATGGTCCGCTGGGTGTTCTGGCTGCCGAAGAACAGCCCCTCCAGCAGATGCACGGCCATCGGGAACCACTCCCGCAGCACCGCGGAGAACGTCTCCGCGGGCAGGATGAAGAACCGCGAGGGCTCGGTGACCCGCAGGGAGCCCTTGTAGCGCGCCTCCTCGGGGGCCGCCAGGTAGGCCTGCATGGCGCCCGCGTACACCCCGCGCTGGGAGGTGCGGTTGATCTCCACGTCGTCGCCGCCGACCCGCCGCGACATGACGAGCGTGCCCTCCAGGAGGACGAAGAAGCAGGTGGCCGGCTCGCCCTCCTCGTAGACGTAACCGGGCTCGAACAGCTCCACCCGGCCCTCGCTGCACAACCGCCCCAACTGCTCGGCGTCCAGCTTCTCGAACAGGAACAGCGTGCCGAGTTCCTTGATGTCGCACGGCATCGGCCGCCCGCTCATGACTGCTCCAGATACCGGTGGACGAGCATCACGGCCATGGCTCCCTCTCCTACGGCGGAGGCGACACGCTTGGCCGACTCGGCGCGCGCGTCACCCGCCACGAACACCCCGGGCACATTCGTCTCCAGGTGGTACGGCGGCCGGTCCAGCTCCCAGTCGGGCGGCGATTCCCCGCCGACCGCCAGGTCGGGCCCGGCGACGATGAAGCCGCGCTCGTCCCGCAGGACCGTGCCGTCCAGCCAGTCGGTCAGCGGCGCGGCGCCGATGAACACGAACATCCACTGCGCGTCGACGAGTTCGGTGTGGCCGCTCGCCAGATCGCGCAGGGTGAGCTGTTCCAGATGGTCGGAACCGTGCACCACGTCGACGACCGTCCCGGTGCGCACCGAGATGTTCGGCGCGTTCGAGATCTGCTCGATCAGATAGTGGGACATCGACGCCGTCAGGGACGAGCCGCGCACCAGCAGGGTGACCGACTTCGCGCCCCTGGCCAGGTACATCGCGGCCTGCCCGGCGGAGTTCGCCCCGCCGACGATGTACACGTCCTGCCCCTGGCACGCGGGGGCCTCGGTCAGCGCCGACCCGTAGAAGACCCCGCAGCCGGTCAGGTCCCCGGCGCCCGGCGACTCCAGCTGCCGGTACGAGACGCCCGTCGCCAGGATCACGCAGTGCGCGGAGATCGCGGAACCGTCCGAGAACCGCACGGTGCGGGAGGCCCCGGTGACCTCCAGAGCGGTCACCTCGCGTGCCGTGAGGATCTCGGCGCCGAACTTCGACGCCTGCCGCCGCGCCCGTTCGGTGAGCTGCGCCCCGGACACCCCGTCCGGGAAGCCCAGGTAGTTCTCGATGCGCGAGCTCTGCCCCGCCTGTCCGCCGGTCGCGGAGCGCTCGACGAGGACGGTCCGCAGCCCCTCCGAGGCGCCGTACACCGCCGCGCCGAGTCCGGCGGGACCGCCGCCGATGACGACCAGGTCGTAGAACTCGGCGGTCGGCGTCGTGGCGAGACCCACCTGGGCGGCCAGCTGCTGATCGTCGGGCTCCACCAGCACCGCCCCGTCGGCGGTGACCACGAGCGGCAGCCGCTCGCCGTCCTGCTCCGCGCAGGCCAGCAGCCGCCTGCCCTCCGGCTCGTCCGACGAGTACCAGCGGTACGGCACCTGGTTGCGGGCCAGGAACTCCCGTACGTCCGAGGACCGCGCGGACCAGCGGTGGCCGACGACCTTCGTGATCGGCACGGCCCGGTGGTCGGAGGTCCGCCAGGCGGCCAGCAGGTCGTCCAGGACGGGATACAGCTTCTCCTCGGGCGGGTCCCAGGGCTTGAGGAGGTAGTGGTCGAGATCCACCACGTTGATCGCGTCGATCGCCGCGTTCGTGTCCGCGTACGCCGTCAGCAGCACGCGGCGCGCAGTCGGGTACACGTCCAGCGCCTGTTCGAGGAACTCGATCCCGTTCATCTGCGGCATGCGGTAGTCCGCCAGGATCACCGCGACGAGATCACCGCGCAGCTTCAGCTCGCGCAGCGCCTCAAGGGCGCTCTCCCCGGACTCCGCGCGCACGATACGGTACGTCTCGCCGTAACGGCGCCGCAGGTCACGGGCCACGGCACGCGAAACTCCCGGGTCGTCGTCCACGGTCAGGATGACGGTCCGTGCCGAGTCTGTGCCCTGTGCCATTCGTCTCCCACCCCGAGAGGTCGGCGTCCTCGCGCGGTCGCGCGCGACGCCCTTCCAGTTGCACGCCCATCGTATGTTCGATCCCCCCGATCCGCTTCGGAAAAAGGGACGTACCGCCCGGCCGGGCCCGCCGGGTGTCGGACGGCCGACCCGGGGCAACCGGAGACGGGAGGCAATGATGAACGCAAGCACGTTGACACGAGGTGGCCAGGCGGGGAAGCGCAAAGCCGCCCCGGCGATAGAGGGGGCGGCGCGGGCGGGTTTCACCGCGCGCGGTGTCATCTACTTGCTGGTGGGGATGCTGGCGCTGCAGATCGCCTTCGGCGGCAGCGGCAAGCAGGCGGACCAGGGCGGCGCGCTCCAGGAGGTCGCCGGGAAGCCCTTCGGGGAGGTCGTGCTCTGGGCGCTGGCCGTCGGACTGGTCGGCATGGCGCTGTGGCGGCTCTCCGAAGCGGTCTTCGGCGCGGCGGGCCCCGACGGCGGCAAGGCGAAGAAGAGGGTCGCGTCGGCGGCACGAGCCGTGTTCTACGGGTTCGTGGCCTACTCCGTGATCTCCTTCGCCGCGGGCGCCGGCGGCAGCGGTTCCAGTGACGGCAAGTCCCGGGACGCCACGGCCAAGGCCATGGGTCTGCCCGCCGGGCAGTGGCTCGTGGGCGTGGCGGGCGTGGTGATCGGCTGCGCGGGCGTCTGGATGGCCGTGCAGGCCATCCGCCGCAAGTACCACAAGCACATGAGGCTCGGCGCGATGTCGCACCGGGTGCGGCAGGCGGTCGACGTGACCGGCATCGGCGGCGGTGTGTCCCGCGGTCTGGTGTTCGCCGTCGCCGGCGGCTTCGCGGTCCGCGCGGCCTGGGACTACGAGCCGGACAAGGCCAAGGGCATGGACGACACCCTGCGCTCGTTCACCGAGACCCCGGCAGGGCCCTGGCTGCTGGTGCTGATAGCCGTCGGCCTGATGCTCTTCGGCCTGTTCTCGTTCGCCATGGCCAGGTACCGCAAGGTCTGACCGGCCCCTGAACACGGGCGTGGCCCCGGATCCGTCATCCGGATCCGGGGCCACACCCCTGTCGAGCGGCTGTTCAGCGGGGCAGTCCCGCGGGCGCGGTCGCCCACGTGGTGTCCGGCTCCGTGGCCAGAGTGAACTTGAGCGTGCCCCCCGTCCGCAGCAGGCTGCCGTCGGTCCAGGACCGGTCGTGCGTACGGCCGTTGAGCCGCACGCCGCCCACATACGCGTGCGCGGCGTCGGCGGCGGGCGCGTCGATGACGAGGTCGCGGCCGGGCCGGTCGATCACGGCGTGCGGGAACAGCGGCGCACCCAGCAGGAGGTTCGCGCTGCCCGGCGTCTGCGGATAGACGCCGAGGGCCGAGAAGACGTACCAGGCGGACATGGTGCCGAGGTCGTCGTTGCCGGGCAGTCCCGTGGGCCCCGTGCCGTAGACGGTGTCGAGGATCTGCCGGACGGTCGCCTGGGTCTTCCACGGCTGACCGAGCGCGTTGTAGAGCCAGGGGGCGTGGATGCCGGGCTCGTTGGTCGGGTCGTAGCGCAGCGCGTCGCCGCCCTTCACCGACCAGGACCCGTCGGCCTTGTGGAAGAAGCCGTCGAGCCGGCCGGCGGCCACCTCACGCCCGCCCATCGCCTCGGCGAGCCCCTGGACGTCCTGCGGCACCATCCAGGTGTACGTGGCACTCGTGCCCTGGGCGAACCCGCGGTCGCTGCCGGGGCTGAACGGCGTGACCCACGACCCGTCCAGGTTGCGCGCCTGGATGTAACCGTCGGTGCCCGCCCCGTCCGTCGCGGCGGGGTTGTAGACGTTGCGCCACCAGCCGCCCCGATCGGCGAAGTAGGCGGCCTGGTCGTCATGGCCGAGCAGCTTCGCCCAGCGGCCGAGCGCGTCGTCGGCGACCGAGTCCTCCAGCGTCTCGGCGGCACCGCCCCAGCAGTGGCAGACGTCCTGCGCCGCGTACCCGGAGGCCATGTACTGGGCCAGGTTGGGCCGTTGGCCGGTGCACTGGCCGGGGCAGCCCGCGTCGGAGAGCCCGTCCGGGTGCGGCACGGTGGCCTGCTTCGCCAGTGAGCCGAAGGCGCCGCGGTAGTCGAAGTTGCGTACACCCATCGCGTAGAAGGTGGCGAGGGTGGCCGCCGTCGGGTCACCGGTCATGACATGGGTCGGGCCGTTGATGTGCACCCACCGGTCCCAGACCCCGCCGTTCTGCTCGGCGAAGTTGTAGAGCGACTGGGCGAAGTCCCCGGCGATACGCGGCTTCAGCAGCGCGAGCAGCTGGATCTGCGCCCGGTACTGGTCCCAGCCCGAGAAGTTGCTGTACTGCGCCCCCTGCCCGCGCTCGATCCGATGGGCCTTCCCGTCCATGCCGGGATAGCGGCCGTCGGTGTCGCTGACCAGGTTGGGCTGCTGGAGGGAGTGGTAGAGCGCGGTGTAGAAGGCGGTCCGCTGGGCTTCACTGCCCCCGCCGATGCGCACGGAACGCAGCTCACGGTCCCAGGCCCGGCTCCCGGCCTCCGCGACCTGGTCGACGCTCGCCCTCGGCCTTATCTCCTCGCGGAGATTGGCCTCGGCGCCCGCGAGACTCACGTACGAGATGCCGAGCCGCATGTGGACATCGTTGTCGGCCGCGGTGTCGAAGCCGACGTAACCGCCCGAGCCGCGGCCCGCGCGGTCCGCGCCCGTGGCGTAGCCCTCGCCGCCACCGCCCGTGGTGGAACCGGGGGAGAGGGTGCCGTCCTTCCACGTACCCGTGCCGGAGAAGGCGCGGTCGAAGGAGGCGGTGAAGTAGAGCCGGTAGTAGCTCTTGCGGTTGTTGGTACCGCCGTTGGCACGCCGACCGCAGAACGCGCCCGTGAGCACCGACCCGGTCACCTTGCGGTTGGCCTGGTCGATCTTCACCTCCGCGTCCTCGCTCCCGTTGAGCGAGTTGGAGACCCGGAAGAGCAGATTGGCGGGCTTGCCGGCGGGGAACGTGAAGTCGGCGACGCCGGCCCGCTGCGACACCGCGAGGTCGGCGCGGGCGCCGGAGTCGAGGCCGACGGAGTAACGGCCGGGCACGGCCCGCTCGTCGGCGTGCGAGAAGTTCGCCGCGTACTTGGCGTCCTGGGTGTCCGCCGAGGGCGACGAGGTGACGTCCCCGACGAACGGCATGATCGGTACGTCGCCCGCGGCACCCGGGTTGCAGCCCGCGCCGTTCACATGCGTCAGGCTCAGCCCGCGCAGCCGGGTCGCCCCGTACTCGTAGCCGTTGGCCGCGCCGGTGCTGGTCTGGTCGCCCCTGGTACTGGTGGGCGACCAACCGATCATCCCGTACGGGAGGTTGGCGCCCGGGTAGGTGTTGCCCCCGTTCGCCGTACCGATGAGCGGATCGACGTACGCGGTGGGGCGGGCGGGCGCGGCGGCGTCGGCCGCCGCGGAGACCGGCCCGGGCAGGGCGGCGGCGAGAGCGGTGGTCAGCGCGAGAGCGGCGGCTCTCCTGCCGAACCTCCGCGACACGGCGGTGGATCTGAGGACCATGTGCGAGAACCTTCCGTATGGACGGGCGGGGAATCCGACCGCCTGACGACGTCCGGGCCCCGCGAAGTGCCGCGGACGAGCGTAGGCCGCCACCCCACGCAACGAACCGACGCAAGCGACAACCACGATGAACGCCCGATGAACCCACAACACCCCCGAGCCCCGCAGGGGGCGCGGGGAACGGCGCGAGCAACCCCCACGGACGGTCAGTCGACGTCGATCGGTCACCCGGTAGGGGGCGCGGGGAACGGCGCGAGCAACCCCCACGGACGGTCAGTCGACGTCGATCGGTCACCCGGTAGGGGGCGCGGGGAACGGCGCGAGCAAC
>NZ_JBHXTO010000035.1:0-73311 GCF_042677425.1 Streptomyces sp. NPDC127119
TCCGCAAAGGGCCCTACAAATCCAACTCGATCGCGCCGGACCGAGGACGGACACGTCGCCCCGGCCCCCGCCCCGCCTCTCCCGTCGCGCGTCCGACCACAAGCGGTCAGTCAAAAACGACGGTCCGACGCCCGTTCAGCAGGATCCGCCGCTCCGCATGCCACTTCACGGCCCGGGCCAGCGCCTGGCACTCCACATCCCGCCCCACAGCCACCAGCTGCTCCGGCGTGACCTGGTGCCCCACCCGCTCGACCTCCTGCTCGATGATCGGCCCCTCATCAAGGTCGGCCGTCACGTAGTGCGCGGTGGCACCGATCAGTTTCACACCCCGCACATGCGCCTGGTGATACGGCTTCGCACCCTTGAAGCTAGGCAGGAACGAGTGGTGAATATTGATGATCTTCCCGCTCAACTGCTTGCACAGATCATCAGAGAGCACCTGCATGTACCGAGCCAGAACCACCAGCTCGACCCCCTGCTCCCGCACCAACTCCAGCACCTGCGCCTCAGCCTGCGGCTTATTTTCCTTGGTGACCGGAATATGCCGAAACGGCACATGGTACGAGTCCACCAGCTCGGCGAACTCCGTGTGATTGGACACCACAGCCGCGATCTCGACGGGGAGCGCGCCGATCCGTGCGCGGAACAGCAGATCGTTCAGGCAGTGCCCGAACTTGCTGACCATCAGCACGACCCGCATCTTCTCGTCGGCCCGGTGGATCTGCCAGTCCATCTGGAACGAGTCACCGATCGCCGCGAAGCTCGCGCGCAGCTTGTCCACGGTCACGGGCGTCTCCGCCGAGAAGTGGACGCGCATGAAGAACAGTCCCGTGTCGTGGTCACCGAACTGCTGGCTGTCCTCGATGTTGCAGCCGGTCATGAAGAGGTAGCTCGACACGGCGTGCACGATGCCCTGCTTGTCGGGGCAGGAGAGCGTCAGGACGTACTGATCGTTCATTTCGCCAGGGTCCCACAAAGGTGCGGCCCCCTAGGCGCCCGCCCGAATCCCGGACTGCGCGCAGTTCCCCGCGCCCCCGAAAGACGGGGCTGCGCCCCGGCCCGGATTCGTCTGCGGGCCCGGTGGGGGTCACCCGCGCAGTTCCCCGCGCCCCTTAGGGGCACAGCTGGGGCGGAGCCCCGCTTTTAGGGGCGCGGGGAACTGCGCGCTCAGCCCCCACCGGAGGCGCGCGTGGGACGAAGGGTCAGGCGGAGCGGGTCATGATCTGCAGTACCTCCAGCGTGCGGGGCGGAACGTCCGGATCCTCCCCGTCGCTCACAGCCATCCGCACATGCGCATCCCGCGCAGCCCGAACCGCATCGGCCCACCCAGCGTGTTCGAGATACACGGAGACAGCCGCATCAGGCCCCACCTGATGCATGATCCGCAGCACCCGCAACACCGCGGAGTCGACCAGCGCCGCCTCCTGGGAGTCCCGGAAGATCGTCCCCACATATTTCTCGGCGGACCAGTTGTCCAGCCAGGTGTCCTCGACAAGGCGATAGACGGCGTCGGTCACATCCCCGTACCCGTCGACCCCCGCGAGCCATATCCCCCGCTGGAACTCGGTGTCGGAAAGCATGTGCAGCGCGGAGCGCACATTGCTGCGCCAGCGCCACCACGGCATATCGTTCAGTGGCATGCCGCCCATGGTGGATGAGCGACGCCCGCGACGGGAAGAGTTCTCCGAACCTTGCACGGTCACCGATCGTACGTTCCCGCCGAACCGGCCCGCCCCGCACCCCGGTGTTCACCCGGACGTCACCATGCGTTGACCAAGGGTCACACCGGCCGTAGCGGTGTGACGGAATCGTGCGTAACCATGACCGGCCGGCGACGCACTCGCAGCTTCCTCCCCGCCCTGCACCTCCGCCCCCGCCTGCGCCTCCCCGTGGCCAGGGCGAGAGTGCTGGCGGCGGGCGCGCTGGCGGTGTGTCTGTCGACGGCAGTCGGTTGCGGTGTCGTCCCCGGTGTCACAGGGGGTTCCGGGGACGACACGATCACCGTCATGACGTGGGCCCCGGAGAAGACGAAAACAACCAACAAGCCGGGAATGCCCGCCCTGGCCAAGGCGTACGCACGCTGGGTCAACTCCCAAGGCGGCATCAACGGCCGCAAGCTCAAGGTCCTCACCTGCAACGACCACAACGACACCGTGTCGGCCGCGAGCTGCGCCCGCCGCGCCGCCGCGGAGAACGTCGTCGCGGTCGTCGGTTCGTACAGCCAGCACGCCCGTTCCTTCCTCGCTCCGCTGGAGGCGGCCGGCATCCCGTACCTCGGCGGATACGGCGTCACGGACGACGAGTTCACGAGCCCGCTCTCGTACCCGGTGAACGGCGGCCAGCCGTCCCTGCTGGTCGGCCTGGGCCAGCAGCTGGCCGGTTCCTGCGGCCCGGTCACACTCGTCCGCCCCGACACGATCGCGGGCGACGAACTGCCCGTACTCCTGGACTCCGGGCTGACCTCGGGCGGCCACCGCGCCTCCGTCGACCAGCGGGCCGCCGAGGACGCCACGGAGTTCTCGGGACACGCGCAGCGGGCCCTGGAGCGGGTCACGAAGGACCCGCGGAAGGAGGGCTGCGTGATCCCCGCTCTCGGGGACCGCACCGACACCTTCATGGACTCGTTCCGGCGGACCCGCGAGGACTTCCCGACGGTACGGACGGCCTCCGTGCTGGGCAGCATCGACCAGTCGATGATCGACGCGACGGGAAACATGTACGAGGGCTCGTACGTCACCGGCTGGTACCCCGCATCGAGCGACAAGCGGTGGAGTCCGATGCGCGAGGTCATCAAGAAGGAGGCGTTCGGCGACAACCGGATCGACGCCTCCGATCCCGGCGTGCAGACGACCTGGATCGCGTACACCGTCCTGAGGAAGGCCATCGAGTCGCTGGGCGACGGCGACGTGACCGCGCGGTCGATCAGGCGCACGCTGGACGACGGACTGAAGGTCGACACGGGCGGGCTCACCCCGACCCTGAACTGGAGCTTCCAGGACCTGATCGCGGCGAGCGGCTTCGCGCGGCTGGTCAACGCGGACGTGACCTTCCAGGTGGTGCGCAAGGGCAAGCTGGTCACGGAGCGAAAGGGTTTCGTGAACGTCTCAGAGGTCCTGGAAACAACCCAGACATCGTGACCGCCCCCCCCAGACCAAACCGATCCCTAGATCGAACCGGCCCTAGACCAAACCGATCCCTAGACCGAACCGGCCCTAGACCAAACCGATCCCTAGACCGAACCGGCCCTAGACCAAACCGGCCCTAGACCAAACCGATCCCTAGACCAAACCGGCCCTAGACCAAACCGGCCCTAGACCAAACCGGCCCTAGACCAAACCGATCCCTAGATCGAACCAGCACCTAGATCGAACCGGTACCGAGATCGAACCGGCCGGACGAATCAAAGCTGCCCCGGCTGCCGCTCCGTGAGCCCATAGGTCTGCGCGATGGAGTTCCACAGCTTCGCGGCCTTGGCCTTCTGCGTGGTCGCGGTGCCGCTCTCGCGGTTGCCCGCGGCGGTCTGCCCCGTGGACCGGGCCTGCCCCTTGTTGCAGCCCTTCTTGCCCGCGGCCTGGTCCGCCCACGCGGCGTAGTGGGTGTCCGCCGCGGCGGAGGCCTTCCACGCGCTCTTGAGCGCGGCGGTCAGTTGCGCGTGGTTCTCCAGCTTGTCCACGGACAGCTCCGCGAGACGCGTGACCAGCCCGTTGCGCTGCTCGGCGGCGTTGCGCAGATCGGAGGCCGCCTGGCCGAGGTTGGTGCACTTGCGTACGTTGTCGACGGCCTTGACCACCGAGTCACGGCTGTTGCCGCTGTCCGCCAGGAGCTTGTCCAGGGCCACGGCCTGCTTCTCCTCCGGCCCCTCCGAGGACGAGCCCGAGCCGTCGGTGGCCGGCGCGGTCGCCGCGACCGTCGTGTTCTCGTCGCCCTTGTCCTCCTCGCCCCCGCCACCGCTGAGCAGGGCGCCCGCGCCGATGCCGAGCACGGCGATGCCCACGCCGACGGCGGCGATGAGGGGAACGCGCGACCGGGACCGGCCACCGCGGCCGTGGTCACCGTCCGCCGCGGCCCGGCGTGCGCCACGCCCGCCGGGACCCTCGGGGCCCGCGGGCGCACCGGCACCACCGGAGGCGCCGAAGCCACCGGGCGTACCGAAACCGGCCGGAGCACCGAACTCGGGCGAGGCACCGCCCGGTTGTCTGCCCCGCCGCCCCCGCGGCTGGTCGACCGGGGGCAGTTGCTGGGTGGCGCCTCCGCCGTCGGCACGGAAGAGATTGTCGAACTCGGCGGGCGGCTGCTGCCGGTCCTCCGGCCCGGGCCCTTGTCCCTGTCCGGGCCCGCCCGGCCGCACGCCGAAGCCGGCCGCACCGGGCTGCGAGGGCACCGGCGCCATGAACTGTGTGGGCTGGGCGTCGGGGTCCGCGGCGGCGGGCAGCGGCCCGGGACCGTCCGACGGAACCCGCCCGAGGTACTGCGTGGAGTCACCGGAAGCCGTACCCGCGCCTGCCGCACCCGCCGCGGGCATCTCCGGGGGCAACGCCCCGGGCCCGACCGGCGGAAGGAACTGCGTGGCGCCCTCGTCCATGGGAGCGGCACCACTGACGGGCGGCAGGAACTGGGTCGCGCCCTCGTCCATGGGGGCGGCGGGCGGCAACGCACCCGCGCCCACTCCGGAGACGTCCGGGTAGCCGTAGCCGCCCTGTCCGTGCGACCCGGAGCCGGAGCCGCCGGGATTCTGCGTCTGCGAGACGCCGTACCCGTTACCGGTCCGGCCGTCGTACTGCTGCTGAGGCTGCTGTTGCTGAGGCTGCTGGTGTGACTGCTGCTGCGGCTGTGCCTGGGGTATCGCGCCGCCGGGCGCCTGCGGGGCGGCTCCCCACTGACCGCCCTGGCCCTGCGCCCCGTACGGGCCGGCGGGCGGCTCGGTGTACTGCGAGACCTGCCCGCCACCACCGGACGCGCCCCAGCCCGAACCCGGCGCGCCCTGGCCACCGGTACCCTGCGGCCCGGCGCTCCAGCTGGATATCTGCGTATCGGGCGCCTGAGCGGCGCCACCGGTACCGGCCCCGCCACCCGTGCCGCCCGCACTGCCCCACTCGTCGGACTGCGGAGCGGACCGCGGACCCCACGGCTGGTCCCAGGCCTGACCGCCCGCCGGGACCGCGCGGTCGCCGGTCTGGCCCGGCAGGAGGGGCTCGCCGCCGTCGGACGGCAGCACGATGCCTTCGCGCGCGGGTCGCGCCGAGGGCTCGTCGCCCTGTCCGTTGTGCGTCACCGGGACTCCTACGAATGGGGGACCTTCGGAATCGTCGGTTCACGCTACCGGGTCCCCAGGAGCCGGTGCCACGCAGCACGGGACGTGACACCCGCCACCGGGGACAGTGAGTGACAAACCGCCCCCGGAAAGCTCTTCGAGCCCCCTTTTTGCGCCTCCTTTCCCAACGCGTGCTTCTTTTCTCACACGTTCACGCCGTCGTCCGCCCGGACCAGCCCTCCGGGCGGACGACGAGAAGGTGACGACAGGACCTAGGCCGCCGCCTGGAGCTCCATCCGCGCCCCGAACTCCCGCACCACGGGCTCGTCCCGGTACGGCTCCAGGCGCTGCTGGAAGTCGTCCAGGTACTCGGCGCCGCGGTTGGAGCGCAGCGTGCCCAGCAGTTCGACCGCGCGCAGACCCGTGTGACAGGCCTCCTCCACCTCGCGCTGCTGCACCTGCGCGCTGGCCAGGAGCACGTACCCGATCGCGCGCCGGCGGGCCCGCGACTCGGGGTGCCCGTCGAGGGACTCCTGCGCGCGCCGCGCGGCCGCCTCGGCCTGCCCCAGGTCACGGTGACAGTGCGCCAACTCGTCGGCGAGATACGCCTCGTCGAAGTGCGCGATCCAGCGCGGGTCGTCCCCGGACTCCGGATCGGCCTGCTCCAGCGCCGCCACGGCCCGGCCGGACGCCGACTGTGCCGACCGCGCGTCGCCCAGCAGGGCATGGCCCCGCGCCTCCGCGGCGTGGAACATCGACTCCGCGCGCGGTGTGACCCGCCCGCGCGCCCCCTCCTGCGCCGCCCGCGCCAACTGGGCGATCTCCCGGGGGTTTCCGAGCTGTGCGGCCAGGTGGCTCATGGACGCGGCGAGCACGTATCCGCCGTATCCACGGTCGCCCGCCGCCTGTGCGAGCCGCAGCGCCTGGATGTAGTAGCGCTGCGCGAGACCCGGCTGCCCGGTGTCGATCGCCATGTACCCGGCGAGTTCCGTCAACCGGGCGACCGCCGCGAAGAGTTCACGCCCGACCGCTTCCCGGTACGAGCCCGCCAGCAGCCCGGAGACGACGCTGTTCAGGTAGTGCACGACGACCGGGCGGACATGCCCGCTGCCGTACTGGTGGTCGAGGTCGACGAGCGCCTGCGTCATCGCGGTCACGGCCGCCACGTCGGACTGCCCGACCCGTGGCCCCGCCGAGCGCGAGACCTGCGCGTCCGGCGAGGAGATCAGCCAGTCCCGGCTCGGCTCGACGAGCGCGGAGGCCGCGACGGACGAACCGGACAGGAAGTCCCGGCGGCCCACGTCGCTGCGCCACAGCTCACAGACCTGCTCGATCGCGCCGAGGACCGTCGGCGAGAACTGCAGACCCACGCCGGAGGCGAGGTTCTTGCCGTTCGCCATGCCGATCTCGTCGATCGTGACGGTCCGGCCCAGCTTGCGGCCCAGCGCCTCGGCGATGATCGCGGGCGCCCTGCCGCGTGGCTGCTGTCCGCGCAGCCAGCGCGCCACGGACGTTTTGTCGTAGCGCAGATCGAGACCGTGTTCCGCGCCGCACATGTTGACCCGGCGGGCCAGACCGGCGTTGGAACAGCCCGCTTCCTGAATGAGCGCCTGCAGTCGTTCGTTCGGCTGCCGCGCGACGAGAGGCCTTGCGGCCATTGGCGTACCCCCTGTGGCTGCGGTGCCTGCCCACGCGCACCGAGTTGATGTGCCCTCAGTGACCGGGCCCTCCCGCCCCCTGGTGAGGAGCGAAAAGTCCGGCCTCGAAGATCAATGCCCCGCGGACATACCGAAGATGCGAGACATGCGAGGATTGCCGGGTAAAGGCTGCTGCCCGCCCCACACAGGGCTACCCACCACCCGCTGCCGCCTCCCATGCGCGCCCCCACAGATGCATCCATGCGCCCCACGCGTGGGATCGGTGCTCCTCCCCCGCGCGCGCAGGGCCCGTAACCCCTGATGGGTGCGGGAGTTGAGTTCAGCGTGGAAGAGACGATCGCAGGCACCGAGACCGCCCAGATCCCGAAGCAGCGCGGCGAGTCGCTGCAGGACACAGCCGCGCGCTACGCCGAGGAACGCCACTGGGACGTGTTCCCCGGCACCTGGCTGGAGGCCGTCGAGGGCGTGCAGTGCTGCTCGTGCGGCGATCCTTCGTGCGCGGTGCCCGGCGCGCACCCGGCGCGCGAGGACTGGGCGACGGTCGCCACGGGCAGTGTGACCGTCGCGCGCCGGCTGTGGGCGAAGCAGCCCATGGCGTCGATCCTGCTGCCGACGGGGCGGACGTTCGACGCGCTCGACGTGCCCGAGACCGCGGGGTTCCTCGCGCTCGCGCGCATGCGGCGAATGGAGCTGACGCTCGGGCCCGTGACGTGTACGCCGGATCGGCGCATGCAGTTCTTCGTGCTTCCCGGGGCGGCGGCGAAGGTGCCCGAGCTCGTCCGGAAGCTGGGGTGGCCGCTCGCGTCCCTCGACCTGAACGTGCTCGGGGAGGGCGCGTACGTGGCTGCGCCGCCCACGCGGTTCGGGGCGCGCGGGGCTGTGCAGTGGGCCTGTCGGCCTACGCCTGCGAATCGGTGGTTGCCGGATGCGGAAGAACTGATCTCCCCGCTGTCCTACGCGTGCGGCCGCGACGCGCGTCGGTGACGCCCGCCACGCCGTTCCCCGCGCCCCTGGGGGTACGTGCGGGCCGGTGGGGGCTGGCCGCGCAGTTCCCCGCGCCCCTGAAAGGCGGGGCTGCGCCCCTGCCTTTTGCCCCTTAAGGGGCGCGGGGAACTGCGCGGGCAACCCCCACCGGCCCGCACGTACGAACAACATCCGCCCCCGCCACGTATCGTGCCGAGCATGACGGTCGCGGTGCGTGTACACGGGCTCTGGAAGCGGTTCGGGGAGCAGATCGCCGTCGCGGGGATCGATCTGGAGCTGCCCGCGGGCCAGTTCATCGGCCTCGTCGGCCCCAACGGGGCGGGGAAGACCACCACCCTCTCCATGGTGACCGGACTGCTGCGCCCGGACCACGGCACCGTGGAGGTCGTAGGACACGACGTGTGGCGCGACCCCACAGAGGTCAAGGCCCGCATCGGCGTCCTCCCAGAAGGCCTGCGCCTCTTCGAACGCCTCTCCGGCCGCGAACTGCTCGCCTACACCGGCCGTCTGCGCGGCCTCCCCGGCACGGAGGTCGACAAGCGCGCCACCCAGCTCCTCGACGTCCTCGACCTCGCAGGAGCCCAGCACAAACTGGTCGTCGACTACTCCACCGGCATGCGCAAGAAGATCGGCCTGGCCGCGGCCCTGCTCCACAATCCGGAAGTGCTGTTCCTGGACGAGCCGTTCGAGGGCGTCGACCCCGTCTCCGCCCAGACCATCCGCGGAGTCCTGGAGCGCTACACCGCTTCCGGCGCCACCGTCGTCTTCTCCTCCCACGTGATGGAGCTCGTCGAGTCGCTCTGCGACTGGGTCGCCGTGATGGCCGCGGGCCGCATCCGCGCCCACGGCCCCCTCGCCGAGGTGCGCGGCGCCGCGCCCTCCCTCCAGGAGGCCTTCCTGGAACTCGTCGGCGCGAACGGCCGCACCACCGGTTCCGACCTCGACTGGCTGGGCGGCGGCGCGCGGTGAAGGCCGACTCGGTCACCTCCGTCGTCGTACGGCTGAAGCTGTCCCTCCTGCGCAACGGCCTGCGGCAGTCGTCCGGGCGCCGGGCCGCGTACGTGGCCTCGCTCGTCGTCGTGCTCCTCTTCGCCGCACTCCAGCTCCTCGGCCTGATCGCCCTGCGCGGCCACCCGCACGCACTGAACGTCACGGTGCTGCTGACGGCCGTCCTGGCACTCGGCTGGGCCGTGATGCCGCTCTTCTTCCCCGGCGGCGACGAGACCCTGGACCCCACCCGCCTGGTGATGCTCCCGCTGCGTCCCCGCCCTCTCGTGCGGGCGCTCCTGGCGGCGTCACTCGTCGGCACAGGGCCGCTGTTCACGCTGTGCCTGCTCGTCGGCTCGGTGATCGCGACGGCGCACGGGGCGGCGGCGTACGTCACCGGTGTCGTCGCGATCGTTCTCGCGCTGCTGGTCTGCGTGGCCCTCGCGCGGGCCGTGGCGACCGCCAACCTGCGTCTGCTGACCAGCCGCAAGGGCCGTGACCTGGCCGTACTTAGCGGCCTGGTGATCGCGGTGGGCGCCCAGGTCGTCAACTTCGGCGCGCAGCGGCTCGGTTCGTCGGGCCTGGCGACGCTGGACCCGGCGGTGGACGTCCTGCGCTGGGTGCCGCCCGCGTCCGCGCTGGGCGCCGTGGACTCCGTCAGCGAGGGCTCGTACGCCGTCGCCCTCGCCCAGCTCGCCCTGAGCGGCCTGGCCCTCGCGGCGCTGCTGAGCTACTGGCAGCGGACCCTCACCCGGCTGATGACCTCGCCGGACGGTTCGACCCTGCAGGCCGCGGAGCCCGTACGGGACAAGGCGGGGCGGTCCTCCGGGCTCGGCCGGCTGCTGCCCGCGGGGCGCACGGGCACGGTCATGGAACGCAGCCTGCGGTATGTGTGGCGGGATCCGAAGACGAAGGCGGCATGGGTGACGTCGCTCGCGATCGGTCTGATCGTGCCGGTGTTCAACGCGCTGCAGGGGACCGGCTCGATCTACTTCGCGTGCTTCGCGGCGGGGATGCTCGGCATCCAGATGTACAACCAGTTCGGGCAGGACACGTCCGCGTTCTGGATGGTCGCGATGACGATCTCCTCGACCAGGGACGCGTACGTCGAACTGCGGGGCCGGGCGCTGGCCCTCCTCCTGATCACCCTCCCGTACACGGCTCTCGTCACCGTCCTGACGACGGCGCTGCTCGGCGACTGGGCGGCCCTGCCCGAGGTCCTCGGGCTCTCCTTCGCGCTGCTCGGCGCGATGCTCGCGACCGGTGCCTGGTCCTCGGCGCGTTTCCCGTACTCGATCCCGCAGGAGGGCTACAAGAACGTCGCTCCCGGGCAGGCGGGGCTGGCCTGGATCGCGATCTTCGGCGGCATGGTCGCGGCGGCGCTGCTGTGCGCGCCCGTCATCGCTCTCACCATCTGGCTGAACGTCACGTCCGACGGCGAGAACTGGACCTGGCTCCTGCTCCCCCTGGGCACGGCCTACGGCACCCTCCTCACCCTGTCCGGCCTCCGCCTGGCCGCCCCCCGAACCTCCCGCCACCTCCCAGAAATCCTGACAGCAGTAAGCAAGGGCTGACCCCCACCGCTCTCAGGGGCACGGGGAACGGCGCAGCTTCCTGCCCCCAGAGGCGCGGGGAACGGCGCAATCTTTTCGACCTCCCACCCCACAGCGCCGCGGCGAACAGCGCAGCCTCCTACCCCCAGGGGCGCGGGGAACGGCGCAGTCTTTTGTCTTCAGGGGCGCGGGGAACGGCGCGGTCTTTCAGGGGCGCGGGGAACTGCGCGACCAGCCCCCGCCGGGCCCGCAGCCGGACGACACACCCCCCGCCCCCTACCGGAGCACGTCGTCCAGGAACGGCTCAACCGCGGCCCGCCAAGCCTCCGGCTGGTCGTAGTGGACAAGATGCCCCGCATCGACCACCTCCGCATACCGCCCATCGGGCAGCACCCGAACCATCTCCTGCGACTCGGCCCGCCCCAACTCCCCGTCGAGCCCCCGGACGACCAGCGTGGGACACCGCACCTGCGCCAGTTCCTCCCAGTGCGCGTCGTACACCCACGCCTCCCGCGACTTGAGCATCTGCCCGGGCTCGAAGACCGGCCGCCACCCGTCCTCGTGCTCGGCCATCACCTCCGCGTAGAACTCACCGCGCGAGGTGTTCGGCCGCTCCACCCAGGGATCGTCCTCGCCGAACCACTTCCGGACATCCGCGAGCGTGGCGAACGGGACCGGCCAGGACTTGAACCACTCCTCCCACTCGCGCTGCGAGGCCGCCCCGAGCGCCGAGGCCCGCATGTCGCAGATGACCAGGCCGCGCACCAGGTCGGGTCGTCTGGCGGCGAGCTGCCAGGCCGTCAGGGCGCCCATGGCGTGCCCGATGAGGACGGCCGGGGCGAGGCCCAGCTCTTCGAGCGCGGCCTCCGCGTCCTCGACGTACGCCCCTCGCGTGTACTCCGTCTCCGGCGGCTTCGCGCTCTGTCCGTGGCCCCGCTGGTCGAGCGCCACGGCACGGTGCCGCTCGGCGAGCCAGCGGGCGGTGGACGCCCAGTGGGAGGCGCGGCCCATGAGTCCGTGGAGTAAGAGCACGCCGGGCGTCTGCTCGCTCCCGCCGGCCCGCGCCGCGCCCGCACCGCCCCTGCCCGGATCGGTCTTGGGAGGATCGGCGAACTCCCAGGCAGCGAGGCGTATTCCGCTCGCACCGGTCACGTCGATGCGCCGCACCATACGCTGGCACCCCCCTTGATCCGCTCGGCCGGCTCGTCCCGCACAAGCCCGCCGGTCCACTCGTACCGTTCGCCGTGCCGCTGCTCCTGCTGGTTGTTCCTGCGTAATCAGTGGTCGATCCGTCACCCATACGCTATCGAATGCGTATTCGAAAGTGGGCTTCTCGGCGGTAACACCCCTCCTTCGAGTGACCTCGACCAAGGATTGACCGCCGCCGTCGAGGGGAGATCTTCAACGGGAGGCGGGCCGCTCGGGGAAAACGGTCCGAAGGGGATGACCCTGGGAGCTCGGGGCTCCGGGTCAGCACAGGGGAGGACAGGCCTCGGCGCCTCAGGGCGCCGAGGCCCTCCTCGCGTCCGCGGCACATCCTTGCGCCCCCTCCCCGACCGCGCGTCGGCCCCGCTGCCGTCCCGGTCCAGAGCCCTCAGGTCATATGCCTTTCGCGACAGCCTCGCATGGGAACGGCCCGTTCGCTGCGATTCCGCGCAGTGAATCTCTGTTTCTGCGGGAACGCCGAGGTGGGGCAACTGGGGTCCCTGTTAAGGGAGTTGACGGCGTGTTTCGGAACGGGGAGAACCGGCCGCGAGAGGCCCTGGTCAAGGCCTCGCCTCCCGGCACGCTCCGGTGCACGCCGCCGCGCACGACGGCTCCCGGACAGGCGCACGGAGAACCGCACGACCGGCCCGGGAAGGGCCCCAGGATGGCCCCGCCGCCCGTACGGGCCTGTGCGCACAGCGCACAGAGGCCGACAGGCAGTAGTCCTTCAGCTCTTCTCGCTCCTACCGCTTCGCCACGAACACGTGGGACGCCACGTCCGACTCCAGCTCCGCGGCTTCGCCGCCACTGCCCACGAGCACCCCGCCCGCGGACTCCGTCACGCTCACGACCGAACCGGGCTGTACGCCCGCCCGGCGCAGCGTGTACATCAGTTGCGCGTCCGTCTGGATCGGCTCGCCGATGCGGCGTACGACGACCGTCTTGCCGTCGAGGCCGGGGTCGAGGTCGGCCAGCGAGACCATGCCCGCGTCCAGGAAGGGGTCCGCCCCGTCCTTCTCGCCCAGCTCCTCCAGGCCCGGGATCGGGTTGCCGTACGGCGACTCGGTCGGGTGCCGCAGCAGTTCGAGCACGCGGCGCTCGACCGCCTCGCTCATCACGTGCTCCCAGCGGCAGGCCTCCGCGTGCACCTGCTCCCACTCCAGGCCGATCACGTCGACGAGCAGGCACTCGGCGAGGCGGTGCTTGCGCATCACGCGCGTGGCCAGCCGGCGTCCCTCCTCCGTGAGCTCCAGGTGGCGGTCGCTCGCGACAGCCACGAGACCGTCGCGCTCCATGCGCGCCACGGTCTGGCTGACGGTCGGCCCGCTCTGGTCGAGCCGCTCGGCGATCCGGGCGCGCATGGGGACCACACCTTCCTCCTCCAGCTCAAGGATGGTGCGGAGATACATCTCCGTGGTGTCGATCAGTCCGGACATACGTGCCCCTCGATTAGCTCTGCCGGAGGCTGGGTGGCTCACCGGCGTGTGCGCTGGCCCTGGCGCCAATTCTGACGCATCCCACTGACAACCGTGCCGCGCCGTTGGAACCAGGTGGTGACGAGTGCCTGCGCGATGCGGCCGGGCCCGGCACCCGGCCGGGTGGAGAGGGACCCTCGTAACCCAGTGTCGCCCCTGCGGAGCGTATTGACACAGCAGTGGTCCAGACCGCAACGTGATCCGCGACACGACAGCGGAAGGGGCTTCGCCGATGAGCGACAGCAAGCTGGCCGGGCAGTTCTTCGACGCCGCGATCGGCCTGCTGCAGCGGGTACGGGACGAGGAGGCCGCGTCGATCGAGGCCGCCGCGACGATGATCGCCGACACGGTCGCCGACGGCGGGCGGCTCTTCGCCTTCGGTGCCGGGCACTCGTCGCTGGCCGCGCAGGACCTCGTCTACCGCGCGGGCAGTCTCGCGCTGATGAACCTGCTCGCCGTGCCGGGCGCGGTCGGCGTCGACGTCATGCCCGCGACGCTGGGCTCCGCGCTGGAACGGGTCGACGGGCTCGCGAGCGCGGTCCTCGGCTCCAGCCCCGCCCGCTCCGGGGACCTCCTGGTGGTCATCTCCCTCTCCGGGCGCAACGCGCTGCCCGTCGAGATGGCGATGAGCGCCCGTGCGCTCGGGCTCAGGGTCATCGGGGTCACGTCGGTCGCGTACGCGACCGAGACGGCGTCCCGGCACGCGTCGGGGACGTACCTCAAGGACCACTGCGACGTCGTTCTCGACTCGAAGATCGCGATCGGTGACGCGGAGCTCACGCTCGACACCATTCCGGCGCCGTTCGCGTCCGCGTCCACGGTCGTGACCTCGGCGCTCCTCCAGTCCGTCATGGCGACGGCGGCGGGTGTCCTCGCGGACCGCGGGTTCGAACCTCCGCTTCTGCGGTCGGGGAACGTGGACGGCGGGCTGGAGTGGAACGACCGGGTGTTCGCGGAGTACGGGGACCGGATCTTCTACTGGCAGCGCTAGCCTGCCGGCGGGCGCGCCTTGAGTGCGGGGCTGCGCCCCTGCACCGGGCGCGTTGTCGTGTGCGGGTCGCCCGTGGCTGGTCGCGCAGTTCCCCGCGCCCCTGAAGGGCGGGGCTTCGCCCCTGCCCCCGTTCGCTGCCGTGTGCGGGCCGCCCGTGGCCGGTCGCGCAGTTCCCCGCGCCCCTGGGGAGACGGGGCTTCGCCCCTGGGGCTTTAGCCCGTCCGGCGTTTGAGGACGAGGCCGTTCAGGCCGATGCGGGGGTCCGGGGGCGCAGCCCCCAGGGGGGTCACGGAAGGGTTGCCGCCAGGTCCAGGGCCGCCGCGATCCGGACGGCGACATCCTCCGCGTACGTCGCGTCGAACCTCTCGAACTGCGTACGGCTCGCACCGCGCAGGAACGTGACGACGCCCAGCGTCCGCCCCCGGCTGCGCAGCACGACGCACAGGGCGTGCACCGAGTCGGCGGGCCACTGCCGGGCCACGGCCCAGTCGCGCATGCGCTCGGGCTCGGTCGACCCCGCGCTGGCCCGTACGGAACCGATCCGCTCGACGCACTGCAGCGCCGGATGCCCGTCGGAGTACCGCACCGGCAGCCCGGCCCGGCCCGCGGGCAGGCTGGGGCCAGGCGCTCCGGAGGGCGTCGCGGGCCCCCGTACGAGCCGGACCGGGCCCTCGCCGTCCGCCACCGAACCGCCGGCCACCCGGTCGATCAGCGCGTGGTCGGCGAACCCGGCCAGCGCGAAGTCGAGGTGGACGGACGCGGCCTCCGCGGGGTCCTCGCACTCGGCGGCGGCCCGCGCGGCCCGGTGCAGCTGATTCGTCCGGAAGCGCAGCAGCGCCGCTTCCTGCTCGGTCTGCTTGCTCTCGGTCACATCCTGGAACAGCCAGCCCACACCGAGCGGAACCGGTTCCTCCGTGAGCGGTGAGGCGAGCCGCACGAAACCGCTGCGCCAGCAACGGCGCCGCTCCCCCTCCGCGGTCCGCAGCGTCACCCACATCTCGGCGGGCGCAGGCGGCGCACCCTCCGCGAGAACGTGCGTGAGCGCGCTCTCCAGCTCCTCCACGCCCTGCGCGATCAACTCGCCCAGGGGACGGCCCAGTACGGCCGTACGCCCCGTGCCGAGCGCCCGCGCGGCGTGTCCGTTGACCACGGCGGGCCGCAGATCGGCGTCGACGAGGACGACACCCCAGGAGGCGTCGTCGAAGAGGGCCTCGCTCAGGGCGATCGACCGCTCCAGATCGATCTGCGTGTGCACCTCGCTGAAGGCGCAGTACACCCCGGCCGGCTTCCCGTCGGGCCCCGGCACGGCGGCCGACTGGGTCCGTACGAGCACCCGGCCGCCCTCCTTGGTGAGGAGCGCGAACTCGTGGACCTGCCGCCCCGGGGCCTGCATCGCGGACAGCAGACGGTTCTCGATCTCCTCGGCGTCCGCGGCCCGTACGGCCCAGCCGGCGAACCCGTGCCGCCCGACCGCCTCGGCCGCGGTCCAGCCGAGGATGCGCTCGGCCTCCCGGTTCCAGTGCGTCACCACTCCGTCGGCGTCGAACGCGCAGAGCGCCGCGTCCATCCCGTCGAGCAGAGCGGCCAGCAGATCGGCCCCGTCCCGCTCCGGCTCGTCCGGCCCGAGCTCGTCCGTGGTCCCGCTACGCCGCGAAGCACTCACCTGGCACCCCCTGCAGGCCGTGTCGGCGTGTCCTGCGCGGTGTGCCCGCGCGTCTGTTCACTCACTACGAATCACTCACTAGGAATCATTCAACTCGAACGTGACGCAGCCCACATCTGGTTCCCGCAAGATTGCGGAAATCGTTGTGCGCGGACACTTCACCCCCGGTCGGCCGGATCTCCGTCGTCCCGGCCCCCTCCACAAGATCGCTTCCCTCGTCGGCGCCGTCAACGCGTCGGCGCCCCCGAAAATCGCCGTCCCGGAAAATCACTTGAGCGAAGCCGCGACGCTTCTTAGTGTGTGTCGCACGCCGAAAGGAGGTGATCGGGTACATGTCTGAAACCCGGACCAGCGAGGTGGCTGCGGGCTAGCGGCCCGTCACCACACACAGTGCGGTGCCGGACCAGCGCGTGAGACGAGCGTGCGGCCGGCCCAATCTCAGCAGTCACCCGACCCGCGTGCTTGCCGGTAAGTCCGGCCGGCCCCCTCCTCGGAGGGGACCCGAGCACGCGGGTCGTCTGCGTTCTCGGGGCGGCCGGAACCGGAAGAGGGACGGCCGCCACCTGGTCGTGCTGGTTGTCGCACATGTGGCGGCGCCCCATGACCTCGTGGAGAGCGCCGCCACACCTGCGGTGCACATAGGCCGTGCACCCATACGGAATCAGCGGGCGATGTCTCCGTAGCCCTCGATCTCGGCCGGGTTGCGGGTGCCGGGGCCGATGTAGCGCGCGGACGGCCGTACGAGGCGGCCGGTGCGCTTCTGCTCCAGGATGTGCGCGGACCAGCCGGCCGTACGGGCGCACGTGAACATCGAGGTGAACATGTGGGCCGGGACCTCGGCGAAGTCCAGGACGATGGCGGCCCAGAACTCGACGTTCGTCGCCAGGACGCGGTCCGGGCGGCGGGCGTGCAGTTCGGCGAGGGCCGCCTTCTCCAGGGCCTCGGCGATCTCGAAGCGGGGGGCTCCCAGTTCCCGGGCGGTGCGGCGGAGCACGCGCGCGCGGGGGTCCTCGGCGCGGTACACCCGGTGGCCGAAGCCCATCAGGCGCTCGCCCTTGTCGAGGGCCTGCTTGACGAACGCGTCGGCGTCGCCCGTGCGTTCGATCTCCTCGATCATGCCGAGGACGCGCGAGGGGGCGCCGCCGTGCAGCGGGCCCGACATGGCGCCGACGGCCCCGGAGAGGGCCGCCGAGACGTCCGCGCCGGTGGAGGCGATGACGCGGGCGGTGAACGTCGACGCGTTCATGCCGTGCTCGGCGGCGCTGGTCCAGTAGGCGTCGACCGCCGCCACGTGCTTGGGGTCGGGCTCGCCGCGCCAGCGGATCATGAAGCGTTCGACGACGGACTGCGCCTTGTCGATCTCCCGCTGCGGGACCATCGGCAGGCCCTGGCCGCGGGCGGACTGGGCGACGTACGACAGGGCCATGACGGCGGCGCGGGCGAGGTCCGCGCGCGCCTGCTTCTCGTCGATGTCGAGGAGCGGCTTGAGGCCCCACACGGGGGCGAGCATGGCGAGTGCGGACTGGACGTCCACGCGGATGTCACCGGAGTGGACGGGGATCGGGAACGGCTCGGCGGGCGGCAGGCCGGGGTTGAACGCTCCGTCCACGAGCAGCCCCCAGACGTTGCCGAAGGAGACGTGGCCGACCAGATCCTCGATGTCGACGCCCCGGTACCGCAGGGCGCCGCCCTCCTTGTCCGGTTCGGCGATCTCCGTCTCGAAAGCGACGACTCCCTCAAGTCCGGGTACGAAGTCGGACATCAGGCGGCTCCTCATGATGTGTGCGACAGACGATGTGTGGGATGTGCGCTGTGCGGGGTGAGCTGTGCGAGGGGTGGGTGGTGCGGTGTCCCTGGTGGGTGCGAGCGTGCGGTTACGCGGTCGCCTCGTGGACTCGCGGTCCGTACGTCACTCCGGTCATGCCCCGTGCGGTCGGCGGTCACCCAACCTCTTGGCAGCAGGACGATATCCCTTGGTGCCACCTTTGGGGAGAGTACGCGGCACTCAGTGCCAGTCAGTGATGAAGCCCACGCCCGGCGACGCGTACGGCAGGATGACCGGGTGACCGACAGTGACCCCCTTCTCGGCCCCTCGCTCGACCCCGCGTCGATGCGCAAGCAGTACCGGGCCGCGGGACTCGACGAGACCGAACTGGCCGACCACCCCATGGAGCAGTTCGCGCGCTGGTTCGTGCAGGCCGTGGCGCACGGTGAGGCGCAGGGCGGGGTGTACGAGCCGAACGCGATGGTCGTCTCCACGGCGGACGCCGAGGGGCGGCCCGGTTCCCGCACGGTGCTGCTGAAGCAGTACGACGAACGGGGGTTCGTCTTCTACACCAACTACGCGTCCCGCAAGGCGCGCGAACTGGCCGAGAATCCGCACGTGTCGTTGCTCTTCCCGTGGCATTCGGTGGCGCGGCAGGTCATCGTCACGGGGACGGCGCGGCGTACGGGGCGGGACGAGACGGCCGCGTACTTCCGTACGCGGCCTCATGGGTCGCAGCTCGGGGCGTGGGCCAGTGCGCAGTCCTCCGTGGTCGGGTCGCGGGACGAGCTGGATGCGGCGTACGCGGAGTTGGCCGCGCGCTATCCCGAGGGGGAGCAGGTGCCTGTGCCGCCGCACTGGGGTGGGTTCCGGGTTTCGCCCCGGGCGGTCGAGTTCTGGCAGGGGCGGGAGAACCGGCTGCACGACCGGTTGCGGTACGTGGCCCAGGAGGACGGGGGGTGGCGGGTTGAGAGGCTCAGTCCCTGAGGGGGTGCCCCTCTGACCCCCTCGCTGCAGGGGGTGCCGCCTGGGCCTGATTGCGTCTGATCCGCCGTCGTGGCTCGTCGCGCAGTTCCCCGCGCCCCTTACGGGGAGAAACCTCAGCCCAGTGCGTTGTCGAGGATTGCCGCCCACTGGGTGACCACCCTGTCCCGGCGGACTGCGTCGTCCGTGAGGAGGTTGGCCAGGCCCAGGCCCCGGGACATGTCCAGGAAGCCCTGGACCGTTTCGCGGACGCCCGGGCGGGTCTCGTCGGCGTTCAGGAGGTCCACGGCTATGCGGTGGGTCTCGCGGCCGACGCGGCCCTCCAGTTCGGTGACGCGGGTGCGCAGCTGGGCCTCGTTCGACGCGGCGACCCACAGGTGGAGGGCGGCGCGGAACAGGGGGCCCGTGTAGAGGTCGACCAGGGCGACGACGACGGCACGGCGGTCCGTGGCGCCCTCGGGGAAGAGGGCGCGCAGCGCGGTGGAGCGTTCCTCGGCGACGTACTCGACGGCCGCCGTGAAGAGGTCCTCGCGGGTCGGGAAGTGGTGCTGGGCGGCACCGCGTGACACCCCGGCGTGTTCGGCGACGACGGAGACCGTGGAGCCCGCCCAGCCGCGTTCGGCGAGGCAGGCGACCGCGGCTTCGAGGAGGCGCTGCCGGGTGGCGCGGCTGCGGTCCTGTTTGGGGACGCGCTCCACCGGCGCCTGTGCCGCGCCGTTCACCACACCCATGAGGGATCCCGTCGTTCGAGGAAGGCCGTCATTCCCTCGCGGGCCTGCGCGGAGGAGAACAGCCGGGCCGAGAGCGCGGTCAGGTCGGCCGCGTCCCGGTCGAAGGTGTCCAGCACCTTAGCCGTGAGCAGCCGCTTGGTCTCGGCCAGCCCCTGGGGGGAAGCGCGGCGCAGTCCGTCGAGCACCGGCGCGAGTACGCCGTCCACGTCCTCCCCCGCCGCTCCGGCCACCGTGACGAGCCCGATCCGGGCGGCCTCGGCCGCGTCGAACTTCTCGCCGGTGAGGTAGTAGCGGGCCACCGCGCGTGGGTCGAGGCGTGGCAGGAGGGGCAGCGAGATCACGGCGGGGGCGACTCCGATGCGTACCTCCGTGAAGGCGAACGTGGCCTCCTGGGAGGCCGCCGCGAGGTCGCACGCGCCGAGCAGTCCGAGGCCGCCCGCGCGGACGTGTCCGGTGACGCGGGCGACGACGGGCTTGGGCAGTTCGACGAGCTGCCGCAGCAGGGCGACGAGCGTGTCGGGGTGCGGCGGGTCGTTGAGGTCCGCGCCCGCGCTGAAGGTGTTGCCGGTGTGGGTGAGGACGACGGCGCGTACGTCGCCGTCCTTGCCGGCTTCCGTCAGCGCGTCCGCGAGGTCTCCCACCAGCCGGGCGGAGAGGGCGTTGCGCCGTTCGGGCGCGTCGAGCGCGAGGGTGGTGATCCCGCGCTCGTAGGACCGCCGCACCGTGGTCATGCGCGCTCCCGCAGTTCTCGTCGGAGGATCTTTCCGGAGGCCGCCCTGGGCACCGTGTCTAGGAACGTGACGTGCCGGATCTTCTTGTACGGGGCGACACGCCCGGCGACGTACTCCATGACGTCGTTCGCGGTGAGGTCGGGCGCGGCCGACTGGCGTACGACGTACGCGTGCGGCTTCTCGTTGTTGTCGGTGTCGTAGACGCCGATGACGGCCGCGTCGGCGATGCCGGGGTGGGTCAGCAGGAGCGCTTCGAGTTCGGCGGGGGCCACCTGGAAGCCCTTGTACTTGATGAGTTCCTTGACCCGGTCGACGACGTACAGCCAGCCGTTCGCGTCGACGTGGCCGACGTCCCCGGTGGAGAGCCAGCCGTCGTCGTCGATCATCGCGGCCGTCTCGACGGGTCGGCCGAGGTACCCCTTCATGACCTGGGGACCGCGGATGACGATCTCGCCGCGTTCGTCGACGCCGAGGTCCTTGCCGGGGTCGTCCAGGGAGACGATGCGCATCTCCGTGCCGGCGATGAGCTTGCCGACGCTTCCGGGGGGCGGGTTCGTCTCCTCCAGAGGGACCACATGGGTGCCGGGCGAGAGTTCCGTCATGCCGTACGCCTGGCCGACCGGCGGCAGGCCGAGCCGGCGCGCGCACGCTTCGGCGAGTTCGGCGTCCAGGGGGGCCGCCGCGCTGATGACGTACTTCAGGGACGACAGGTCGTACCCCTCGACGGCCGGGTGCTTGGCGAGGGCGAGGACGATCGGCGGGGCCACATAGAGGCCGGTGATGCGGTGTTTCTCGATGGCCGCGAGGAACGTGTCGAGGTCGAAGCGCGGCAGCACGACGACGGTGGCGCCCTGCCTGAGGGGTGCGTTCATGAGGGCGGTCAGCCCGTAGATGTGGAAGAACGGCAGCACGGCGAGGATGCGGTCGCCGGGGCCCATCGGCATGGTGGGCGTCAGCTGCGCGAGGTTGGTGGCGATGTTCCGGTGGGTGAGCATCACACCCTTGGGGGTGCCGGTCGTCCCTGAGGAGTACGGGAGGGCCGCCACGTCCGCCACCGGGTCGATGTCGATCTGCGGCTCGGGGGCGGTGGAGCCCAGCATGTCGAGCAGCGAGCGGTGCCCCTCGGCCTGGTCGCAGACGAGGATCTCCCGTATTCCGCCCGCGAGTTCGGCCGCCGCGCGGGCCGTCTCCAGGAGCGGCGACACGGTGACGATCCACTGGGCGCCGCAGTCCCGCAGCTGTTTCGCGAACTCCTCGGGCGTGGCGAGGGGGTGCACGGTGGTGACCGACGCCCCCGCGCGCGTGGCGGCGTAGAACGCGGTGGGGAAGGCGACCGTGTTGGGGCTGTGCAGGGCCAGTACATGGCCCTTCCGGACACCGAGTTCGGCGAGCGCGGCGGCGATGCGGCGGTGGAACGTGTCGAGTTGGGCGTAGGTGAGGGTCATGCCGTTCACGCCGTCGATCAGCGCGGGTGCGTCGCCCCGGGAGGCGGCATGGCCCAGCACCGCCTCGTGGATGGGTTCTTCGACCGCGGGAACGTCTTCGTACTCGCTGCGGAACACCATGGCGGGCCCTTTCCAGGAGCCGGAAGTTGCACGGAAGCCGGAGGCTGTACGGGGGATGGAGGCTGTAAGGGAGATGGTGCCTAATAGGACTTGGGCAGGCCCAGGGTCTGGTGCGAGACGTAGTTGAGGATCATCTCGCGGCTGACGGGTGCGATACGGGCCACCCGGGACGCGGTGATGAGCGACGCGAGGCCGAACTCGCCGGTCAGGCCGTTGCCGCCGAGCGTGTGCACGGACTGGTCGACGGCCTTCACACAGGCCTCCGCCGCCGCGTACTTCGCCATGTTGGCGGCCTCCCCGGCGCCGACGTCGTCTCCGGAGTCGTACAGGAGGGCGGCCTTCTGCATCATCAGGCGGGCGAGTTCGAGGTCGATGTGGGCCTGGGCGAGGGGGTGCGCGATGGCCTGGTGGGCGCCGATGGGCTCCCGCCAGACGGTGCGCTCACGGGCGTAGACGAGGGCCTTGGAGAGCGCGTAGCGGCCCATGCCGATCGCGAAGGCGGCGGTCATGATGCGCTCGGGGTTGAGGCCCGCGAAGAGCTGGAGCAGGCCCGCGTCCTCGTCGCCGACGAGCGCGTCGGCGGGCAGCCGTACGTCGTCCAGGGTCAGCTCGAACTGCTTCTCCGCGCCGTGCAGTTCCATGTCGATCTGCCGCCGCCCGAAGCCGGGGGCGTCGCGCGGGACGATGAACAGGCACGGCTTGAGTTTGCCCGTGCGGGCGTCCGCCGTGCGGCCGACGATGAGGGTGGCGTCGGCGATGTCGACGCCCGAGATGAACACCTTGCGGCCGGTGAGGATCCAGTCGGCCCGGTCCTCCGGCTGTCCTGCCGGGCCGTCGGTGGCGCGGCGGGCGGTGGTCGTGATGCGGTGGCTGTTGGAGCCGGCGTCGGGTTCGGTGATGCCGAAGGCCATGGTGCGGGTGCCGTCGGCGAGGGCCGGGAGCCACTCCTGTTTCTGCTCTTCCGTACCGAAGCGGGCGATCACCGTGCCGCAGATGGCCGGTGAGACGACCATCATGAGGAGGGGGCAGCCCGCGGCGCCGAGTTCTTCGAGGACTATGGAGAGTTCGGCTATGCCGCCGCCTCCGCCACCGTGTTCCTCCGGAAGGTTGACGCCGAGGTAGCCGAGCTTGGCGGCTTCCGCCCACAGTTCTGTGGGGTGGGACTTTTCCGCGATGACCTTGGCGAGGTATTCGCGGCCGTAGCGGTTGCCGAGGGCGGACACCGCTGCGCGGAGGGCCTTGTGTTCGTCGGATTCCAGGACCGTTGCCATGAGGGCTCCTCGGGGGAGGGGGCTGGTGTCGGGTGGAGGGTGCGGGTGCGGGTGCGGGTGGAGGGTGCGGGTGCATCGTGGCTGGTCGCGCAGTTCCCCGCGCCCCTGAAGGACGAAGGCAAAGGATTGCGCCGTTCCCCGCGCCCCTAAAGGGGCTCGACCACTGCCAACAAGGTGCCGACCTCCACCTGTTGGCCCGTGCTCACACGCAGGGCCGTCAGTGTGCCTGCTGTCGGGGACGTGATCTTGTGTTCCATCTTCATCGCCTCCAGCCAGATCAGGGGCTGGCCCGACCGGACCGGGGTTCCTTCGGTGAGGCCTTCCGCCAGGCGGACGACCGTGCCGGGCATGGGGGCCAGGAGGGAGCCGGGGGCGTGGTCGGGCTCGGGGGCGGGGAAGCGGGGCAGGGCCGTGAGCGTGGTGTCGTTCACGTGGACCCGGTCGCCGTACCGGGACACCGCGAACTTGCGGCGTACGCCCGCTATTTCGAGTACGACGAGGTCCGCACCTGCCTGAACCACGTGGACGCCGTCGGCGGCCGGGCCCTGCCGGGTGTGCCGGTAGTGGACCTCGTGCTCCTCGCCCGCCACCAGGTAGCGCCTGCTCTGCGGCTGCGAGGGCAGGTTCCGCCAGCCGCCGCCGAAACGGGAACGGCCGTGCGCGTCGGCGAGCGCGGCGGCCAGGGGGGCGTACGGGTCCGGGGTCGCCTCGGTGAGGTCGGCGAGGTGGTGTGCGTAGAAGGCCGTGTTCATCCGGGCCGCCGTGAACTCCTCGTGGCGCAGGGAGCGTACGAGGAGGTCGCGGTTGGTGACCGGGCCGTGGACGGTCGCCCGCTCCAGGGCTCCGGCGAGCCGTCGGATCGCCTCCGCGCGCGTGGGCGCGTGGGCGACGGCCTTGGCGAGCATGGCGTCGTAGTGGACGCCGATCGTGTCGCCGTCGCCGTACCCGGTGTCCAGGCGGACGCCGGGTACGGCCAGCCGGTGCAGGGTGCCGGTCTGGGGGGCCCAGTCCTGGGCGGGGTCCTCGGCGTAGAGGCGGGCCTCGACCGCGTGGCCGGAGGGAGCCGGCGGGTCGCCGTCCAAGGTGCCGCCCTCGGCGACGCGCAGTTGCAGGGCGACCAGGTCCGTCCCGAACACGGCCTCCGTCACGGGGTGTTCGACCTGGAGGCGGGTGTTCATCTCCAGGAAGTGGACGCGGTCCCCGTCGTCTCCGCCGGCCGAGACCAGGAACTCCACCGTGCCCGCGCCCGTGTAGGAGATCGTGCGGGCGGCGGCCGTGGCCGCAGAGAGCAGGCGCTGTTCCGTCTCGGGGCCGAGGCCCGGCGCGGGGGCCTCCTCGATGACCTTCTGGTGGCGGCGCTGGAGGGAGCAGTCCCGGGTGCCGAGCGCCCACACCGTGCCGTGGCCGTCGGCGACGATCTGCACCTCGACGTGCCGCGCGTGCTCGACGTACGGCTCGACGAAGACCGTGCCGTCCCCGAAGGCGCTCTCGGCCTCCGCGGAGGCTGCCGCCAGCTCATCCTTCAGGTCGACGAGTTCGCGGACGACGCGCATACCGCGTCCGCCGCCGCCCGCCGACGCCTTCACCAGGACCGGCAGGTCCTTGTCGGTCACGGCGTCCGGGGCAAGGGGTGCGAGCAGCGGCACCCCGGCGGCGGCCATCAGCTCCTTGGCGCGGGTCTTGGAGGCCATCGCCTCGATCGCCTCGGGGGACGGTCCGACCCAGACGAGGCCCGCGTCGAGGACGGCCCGCGCGAAGTCGGCGTTCTCGGAGAGGAAGCCGTAGCCGGGGTGCACGGCGTCGGCGCCCGCCGCGACGGCGGCCTTCACGATCAGCTCGCCGCGCAGATACGTCTCGGCGGGCGAGCTGCCCGGCAGGCGTACGGCGGAGTCGGCCACGCGCGCGTGGAGGGCGTTCGCGTCGGCGTCCGAGTACACGGCGACCGTACGGACGCCCAGCTCGTGGCAGGTGCGGAAGACACGGCAGGCGATCTCGCCGCGGTTGGCGACCAGCAGACTCGAAATCATGAAACCCCTCACAGGACTGCTCACCAGGTCTCTCACATCCGGAAGACGCCGAAGCCGCCGCGCGCGCCCTCGTAGGGGGCCGTGTGGATCGCGGACAGGCACAGGCCGAGGACGGTTCGGGTGTCGCGCGGGTCGATGACGCCGTCGTCGTAGAGCCGCCCGGACAGGAACATCGGCAGGGACTCGGACTCGATCTGCTGCTCCACCATGGCGCGCAGGGCCGCGTCGGCGTCGTCGTCGTACGGCTGCCCCTTCGCGGCGGCGGACTGGCGGGCGACGATCGACAGGACTCCGGCGAGCTGCTGCGGGCCCATGACGGCGGACTTGGCGCTGGGCCAGGCGAAGAGGAAGCGCGGGTCGTACGCGCGACCGCACATGCCGTAATGGCCCGCTCCGTAGGAGGCGCCCATGAGGACGGACAGGTGCGGGACGCGGCTGTTGCTCACCGCGTTGATCATCATCGCGCCGTGCTTGATGATGCCGCCCTGCTCGTACTCCTTGCCGACCATGTAGCCGGTGGTGTTGTGCAGGAAGAGCAGCGGGATGTCGCGCTGGTTGGCGAGCTGGATGAACTGGGCGGCCTTCTGCGATTCCTCGCTGAACAGCACGCCGCGCGCGTTGGCGAGGATGCCGACGGGATAGCCGTGCAGGCTCGCCCAGCCGGTCGTCAGGCTCGTCCCGTAGAGGGGCTTGAACTCGTCGAAGTCGGAGCCGTCGACGATCCGGGCGATCACCTCGCGCGGGTCGAAGGGGTGCTTGAGGTCGCCGGGGACGATGCCCAGCAGCTCCTCCGGGTCGTACTTGGGCGGCTCGGCCGGGGCCGGATCGGCGTACGCCTTGCGGTGGTTGAGGCGGGCCACCACGCGCCGCGCCTGCCGCAGGGCGTCCCGTTCGTCGACGGCGAAGTAGTCGGCGAGACCCGACACGCGCGCGTGCATCTCGGCGCCGCCCAGGGACTCGTCGTCGCTCTCCTCGCCGGTGGCCATCTTCACCAGCGGCGGTCCGCCGAGGAAGACCTTCGCGCGCTCCTTGACCATGATCACGTGGTCGGACATGCCGGGGATGTACGCGCCGCCCGCGGTGGAGTTGCCGAAGACGACGGCGACGGTCGGGATACCGGCCGCCGAGAGCCGGGTGATGTCCCGGAAGATGGCGCCCCCGGGGATGAAGATCTCCTTCTGGGAGGGCAGATCGGCGCCGCCCGACTCGACGAGGCTGATGCTCGGAAGACGGTTGGCGTAAGCGATGTCGTTGGCCCGCAGGGCCTTCTTCAGGCTCCAGGGGTTGCTGGCTCCGCCGCGTACGGTCGGGTCGTTGGCCGTGATCAGGCACTCGACGCCCTCGACGACACCGATGCCCGTGACGAGCGAGGCACCGACCGTCCAGTCGCTCCCCCAAGCGGCGAGCGGCGACAGTTCGAGGAACGGCGTGTCGGGGTCCAGGAGCAGCTCGATGCGTTCCCGGGCGAGCAGTTTGCCGCGCTTGCGGTGCCGGGCCACGTATTTCTCGCCGCCGCCCGCGAGGGCCTTGGCGTGCTCGGTGTCGAGGTCGGCGAGCTTGCCGAGCATGGTCTCGCGGTGGGCCGCGTAGTCGGCGGAGGAGGTGTCCAGCGCGGACGCCAGGACCGTCACAGCAGTACCTCCGGTATGTCGAGGTGGCGGGAGCGCAGCCATTCGCCGAGGGCCTTGGCCTGCGGGTCGAAGCGGTGCTGCGCGGCCACGCCCTCGCCGAGGATCCCCTCGACGACGAAGTTCAGGGCGCGCAGGTTGGGCAGGACGTGCCGTACGACGGTCAACTCTGCCGTCTCCGGGAGGAGTTCGTGGAACTTGTCGACGGTGAGGGTGTGGGCGAGCCAGCGCCAGGCGTCATCCGTGCGCACCCAGACGCCGACGTTCGCGTTCCCGCCCTTGTCGCCGCTGCGGGCCCCGGCGACGAGGCCGAGGGGCGCGCGGCGCACGGCGGACCCGGCGGTCGGGAGGGGTGCGGGGAGCGGCGGTTCCTGAGAGGGCCCGAGAGGCTGGAGTACGCGGGTGTCGTGGGGCGGCGGCACAGTGATCCGGCGCCCGTCGTGGAGGACCGCCACATGGTCCACGTCCACATGGGGGACGTACACATCCTCGAAGACCCCATAGGGGGCGCCCTTCCCCGGTGGTGCCATCACATGGAATCCGGGGTAGCTGCCCAGGGCCAGTTCGATGGCGGCTCCGCTGAGGGCGCGGCCCACGGTGTCCGGGTCGGGGTCGCGCACGACGAGCCGGAGCAGGGCGCTCGCGGTCTCCTCGGTGGGCGCGTCGGGGCGGTCGGTGCGGACGAGCTCCCAACGGACCTCGGCGGGACGGGACTTGGCTCCCGTGAGCGCGGTCTCCAGCTGGGCCCGCACGAAGGCGGCCTTCGCCTCGATGTCGAGCCCGGTCAGCACGAAGGCGACCTCGTTGCGGAAGCCGCCGAGCCGGTTGAGCCCGACCTTGAGCGTGGGCGGCGGCGCCTCGCCCCGCACTCCTGCGCCCCGCACTCCGTCGACACGGACCCGGTCGGGGCCCTCCTGGGTGAGGCGGACCGAGTCGAGGCGGGCGGTGACGTCGGGTCCGGCGTACCGGGCGCCCGCCGTCTCGTACAGGAGCTGGGCGGTGACCGTGCCGAGGTCCACGACGCCGCCGGTGCCGTCGTGCTTGGTGATGACGCTCGTGCCGTCCTCGTGGAGCTCGGCGACCGGGAAGCCGGGGTGGCGCAGCCGGGCCGGGTCGTGCTCGGCGAAGAAGGCGTAGTTGCCGCCGGTGGCCTGGGTGCCGCACTCCAGCACGTGTCCGGCGACGACGGCTCCCGCGAGGCGGTCGTAGGCGTCGGGCGCCCAGCCGAAGTGGGCGACCGCGGGCCCGGTGACCAGGGCGGCGTCGGTGACCCGGCCGGTGACGACGATGTCCGCGCCCTCGCGCAGACAGGCGGCGATGCCCGCGCCGCCGAGGTAGGCGTGGGCGGCGAGGTGCCCGGGGCCGGGGTACCGGGCGGTCAGGTCGTCGCCCTCGACGTGGGCGACCCGCGCCGGGATGCCGAGCCTGGCCGCCAACTCCCGTACGGCGTCAGCGAGTCCGGCCGGGTTGAGGCCGCCCGCGTTGGCCACGATCCGTACGCCCCGCTCGTGGGCGAGACCCAGGCACTCCTCCAGCTGGCGCAGGAAGGTGCGGGCGTAGCCGCCGGCCGGGTTCTTGAGGCGGTCGCGGCCGAGGATGAGCATGGTCAGCTCGGCGAGGTAGTCGCCGGTCAGGACGTCCAGCGGGCCACCGGTGAGCATCTCGCGCAGGGCGTCGAAACGGTCGCCGTAGAAGCCGGAGGCGTTGCCTATGCGGAGGGGGCGGACGGCCGGGCTTGGCGCCGGGTTTGGTGCGCCGGTGGTGAGGGTGCCGGTGGTGAGGGTGCCGGTGGCGGGGCCGCCGGTGGTGGGGCCGTCGGTCATTCCGCGGTTCCCTTCGGTGCGCGGCCCGTGCCGGGCGGGCCCGCGAAGGCCTGGGCGATGTCCAGCCAGCGGTCGGCGTCGGGGCCCTCCGCCCGGACCGCGAGGTCGACGCGGTTCGCCCGCTGGGTGACGAGGAGGCAGAAGTCGAGCGCGGGGCCGGTCACGCGCTGGGCGGCGTCCCCGGGTCCGTACGCCCACACCTCGCCCGAGGGCGCGGTGAGCTCGACGCGGAACTCCTCCTCGGGCGGAGTGAGCCCCCGTACCCCGAAGGCGAAGTTCCGGGCCCGCACACCGATGCGCACCACATGACGGAGACGGTCGGTGGGTGGCCTCATCACATGCAAGGCGTCCGCGATGTCCTGGCCGTGGGCCCAGGTCTCCATGAGACGGCCCGTTGCCATGGAGGCCACCGACATGGGCGGCCCGTACCAGGGGAAGCGCGTTCCGGCGGGTGCCGCGCGCAGGGCCTTCTCCAGCGCCTGCCGTCCGGCACGCCACTTCGCGAGAAGCCGGTCCGGGGGCAGCGCGGCCCCCTCGTCCGCGCCCTCGTCCACGAAGCCGTCCGGCGAGGCGAGCGCCTTCTCGACCTCCCGCGCGAAGGCCGCCGCGTCGGTCACGGCGAGCAGGGCGGACCGGTCGGTCCAGGCGAGGTGCGCGATCTGGTGGGCGACGGTCCATCTGGGGGCCGGGGTGGCGAGCGCCCAGCGATCCTCCGCCAACTCACCTACCAGGGCGTCGAGTTGCTCGCTCTCCCGGCTCAGATCGTCGATCACGGACGACGGATCGGACACGATGGCGCTCCCCTCGGGGCACGACGGTGTGCGGTACGCGGTGTACAGCGTGCGGTGCATGGCGTGCGGTGCATGGCGTGCGGTGCATGGCGTGCGGTGCGTTCTGGAGCATGGCAGCGGCCGGAGAAACAATCAAGCGTGCTTGCATTGATTGATGCGGACGCAGGAGCTGAGCACACGTGGGCCCATGCCATGGGTTGTCGCGACCTCATGGGTCAGGCAACACACATGTGCCTATTGAGGTGCGTTCCAGGCATTGCCGGACACTTCACCCGGGAGCAGCATGCGGTGTACGGCGGGGGCGCACACCGCGGTCACCCGTCCCGACATCCGACAGGGTTACAGAGAGGGCCACATGAGCACCCATTCGGAACCCCTGCGTCGCCTGGCGCTGGACAGGCTCATCAAGGACGCCGGTGGAACGGCACTGCCCGACGACGCGTCCGACGAACCGCATTTCGCCGAACTGCTCGACGAATGCGCGGCATTGATCGACGAGATCACCTTCACCAAGAAGAACGACGGATTCGTGGCGCAGGCGACGATGGGCACCCATCCCCTCGTCACCTACGACCCCGCGTACTCGTCCGGGGAGGCCACCACGGACGACGTACCTTTCCGCACGGCCTCGATACTCCACGAGATCATGCACGTGAGCGTGGACAAGCTCTACGACAAGCCCACCGATCCGAGCGAGAAGACCTACTGGCAGTCGGTGAACTTCCACTACGCCACGACAGCGGGCAGTTCGTTCGCCGAGCAGAGCCAGACCGTGACGGAGAACCTGCAGAAGGTCATGGCCCGCGCCACCGCCGACTCCAAGGTGGACACGACGCTGCGCAGCCACATCGAGAGGCGTTACATCTACGGCTGCGCCGGCCCGCACGTCCACTACGACACGGTCCTGCTCGACCTTCTCGTCTATCTGCGCCTGAAGGGGCACAGCAAGAAGAACGTGCTCTTCGCCTACCTGACCAAGCTGTCGCAGGAGGCACGGAACCGTCGCATGGACTCGAAGGGCGGCCCCGTACCGCCCGCGTCCGCGACCTGAGAGAGGGCCCGCCCTCCGCGGTCGCCGCGCCCCCGGTCCGCACCCCGGGAGCGTCCGGCCGACAGGCCCGCAGTGGCCGCCCTAGCCCACGTTCCTGGCTTTGCCCCGGCCCACCTGGGTGCGTACCGCTCCCATGCTCGCCGCGATGACCAGGCCGATCGCCAGGCCCTCGGTGACGGACAGCGTCTGGCTCAGGACGAGGAAGCCGGCGACGGAGGCGACGGCCGGTTCCAGGCTCATCAGGACCGCGAAGGTGGAGGCGGGCATCCGGCGCAGGGCCAGTAGTTCCAGCGTGTACGGGAGGACCGAGGAGAGGACCGCGACGGCCGAGCCCAGGGCGAGCGTGGTCGGGTTCAGGAGCTTGTCGCCCGACTCGACGAGGCCCAGAGGCAGGAACGCCACGGCCGCGACCACCATCGCGAGCGCCAGCCCGTCGGCCTGCGGGAAGCGACGCCCCGTACGCGCGCTGAAAACTATGTACGCGGCCCACATGGCGCCTGCCGACAGGGCGAAGGCCACGCCTGCGGGATCGAGGGTGCTGAAACCTCCGCCGCCCAGCAGGAAAACACCTCCGAGGGCGAGGCCCGCCCAGACGAGGTTGACGGCCCGGCGCGAGACGACCACCGAGAGGATCAACGGGCCGAGCACTTCGAGGGTGACGGCGGGGCCGAGCGGGATGCGGGCCACCGACTGGTAGAAGAGGCCGTTCATCGCGGCCATCGTGATGCCGAAGACGACGACTGTGCCCCAGTCCGCGCGGGAGTGTCCGCGCAGCCTGGGCCGGCAGATCACCATCAGGACGAGCGCGGCGACCGCCAGGCGCAGGGAGACCACTCCGAGCGCCCCTGCGCGCGGCATGAGGCTCACGGCGAGGGCGCCGCCGAACTGGACGCTGATGCCGCCGGCCAGGACCAGGCCGACCGGGCCGAGGGCTCGGATGCCTCGGGGAGGCGCCTCCGTGGACGGCTCGGACGTGGGGTCCGGGGTCGCTGCGGCCTGGCCCGGCTGGGCCTGCTGGCCGGATACGGGGGCCGGGCCCGCCACTGCGGTCGCGGGGTCGGCGACCGGGAGGGGCTGGTCGGCGCGGGGGATGGTCACGGGGCGTCCAGGAAGTTCGGGTGAGTGCACGGTGTGTACATCGTGGTGGACTTGCCAGTCCAGGGTAATGGACTTCGTCAGGGTTGTGAAGCGGGTTTGGAGCTTACGCGTGCGCTCCGCTGGGGGTGGGGTGCCCTAGTGAGTGGGGGTGGGGGGCGTGAGGGAGTGCGGGTGCGTTGTGGCTGGTCGCGCAGTTCCCCGCGCCCCTTGGGGGGTGGGGGTGACCGTCGTACGGTCCGTGCGGGTCTGCTGTGGCTGGGCGCGCCGTTCCCCGCGCCCCTTAAAGGCAAAAGATTGCGCCGTTCCCCGCGCCCCTTGGGAGCCGTTCCCCGCGGCCCTTGAGAGGTGGGGCTCAGTTGTCAGGAGGTTGGTAGGGCTTCTGCCAGGATCTCTGCCAAGTGGTGGGCCTGGGCCCTTGCCGTCTGGTGCAGTTGGGTGCGGCAGGAGAAGCCGTCGGCCAGGACCAGGGTTCCTTCCGCCGCCTCTCGGACCGCCGGGAGCAGTTGTTCCTCGGCGCAGGCCGTCGACACCTCGAAGTGGCCCTTCTCGAAGCCGAAGTTCCCCGCCAGGCCGCAGCAGCCGCCCGCCAGGGTGCCGGTCAGGCCCGCCGCCTCGCGCAGGCGGCGGTCCGCCGCGTCGCCCAGGACCGCGTGCTGGTGGCAGTGGGTCTGGCCGACGACCGGGCGGTCCACACGCGGGGGCGTCCAGTGCGGGGCGTGGCGTTCCAGGGCCTCCGCGAACGTCACCACCGCCGCCGCCAGACGCCGCGCGCGCGGATCGTCGGGCAGCAGCTCCGGCAGATCCGTACGCAGGGCTGCCGCGCAGCTCGGTTCGAGGACGACGACGGGCGGGGGTTCCGAGGCGGACGCCGGGGCCAGGAGCGGGTCCATCAGGTCGAGGGTGCGGCGCATCACCGTACGGGCGCGGTCCAGTTGTCCCGTCGAGACGTAGGTCAGGCCGCAGCAGACCTGCGGACCGGGACCGCGGGAGGACGGTCGTCCGCCGGCGGTCACCGGCGTCACGTTCAGGCCGGCCGCCTCCAGGACCCGTACGGCCGCCCTGCCGACGGACGGGGAGAGGTGCTCCGTGAAGGTGTCCGGCCAGAGGAGGACCGTCCTCGGCGCGGCGGATTCCGTCGCCGGGTGCGCGGGCCCCGTCCGCGCGCCGCTGTCCCGTGCCCACCACCGGCTGAACGTCTCGCCCGCCACCCGTGGGATCTCCCGTTCCGGCGCGATGCCGCCCAGCCGTTTGGCGAGCGCCGCCAACGGCCGTACCGAGGCGAGGAAGTTGAGCGCCCGTGCCGTACGCGTGCGGTCCACCAGGCGGAGCCACCACGGCAGCCACCCCATCGCGTAGTGCGCGGCCGGGCGCCTGCGGCCCTGGTAGTGGTGGTGCAGGAACTCCGCCTTGTACGTGGCCATGTCCACGCCCACCGGGCAGTCCGAGCGGCAGCCCTTGCAGGACAGGCAGAGGTCCAGCGCGTCGCGTACCTCCGTGGAACGCCAGCCGTCCGTGATCACCTCGCCCGCCAGCATCTCGTGCAGCAGCCGCGCGCGGCCCCGCGTGGAGTGCTCCTCCTCACCGGTGGCACGGAAGGACGGGCACATGACCGAGGAGCCCCCCGCGGTCGCGGTGCGGCACTTGGCGACGCCCACGCACCGGCGTACCGCCGCCGAGAAGTCCCCGCCGTCGGCCGGGTAGCCGAACTCGACGTCCACCGGTTCGCGCGGGAGGGCCGCGAACCGCAGGTTCTCGTCCAGCCGGTGCGGCCTGACCAGCATGCCGGGGTTGAGCAGGCCGTCCGGGTCCCAGAGGTCCTTCACCCGCTCGAAGAGACCGACGACATGGGGCCCGTACATCTTCGGCAGCAGTTCGGCCCGCGCCTGGCCGTCCCCGTGCTCCCCCGACAGCGAGCCGCCGTGCGCGACGACGAGTTCGGCCAGTTCCTCCGAGAAGCGGCGGAAGCGGCCCACGCCCGCGGATGTCAGCAGGTCGAAGTCGATGCGTACGTGGATGCAGCCGTCGCCGAAGTGGCCGTAGGGCGCCCCGCGCAGTCCGTGCGACGTCAACAGGCCCCGGAAGTCCCGGAGATACGCGCCCAGCCGGGCCGGTGGCACCGCGCAGTCCTCCCAGCCGGGCCAGGCCTCCGTGCCGTCCGGCATCCGGGTCGCCGTGCCGCTGGCGTCCTCGCGGATGCGCCACAGGGTGCGCTGGGCGGCAGGATCGGTGACGACCAGGGAGTCCGTCACGTCCGCCGCGCGGGCGATCGCCTCGGCACGCGCGCGTGCCTGCGCCGCCGTGTCACCGCCCGTCTCCACGAACAGCCAGGCGCCGCCTCGCGGCAGGCCCGCGTCCGGGGGTACGAGGTCGGCCGCCATCCCCTCCACTGTCAGCGGCCCGTGCGGCAGCAGTCCGGCCGCCGCTTCCGCCGCCGCGCTCTCGTCCGTGTAGGCGAGGACGGCGAGCGCACGCGCGCGTGGTGCCTCCACGAGGCGTACGACCGCCTCCGTGAGGATGCCGAGGGTGCCCTCGGAACCGCAGAGGAAGCGGGCCACGTCCGCGCCGCGTTCGGGGAGCAGCGCGTCGAGTGCGTAGCCGGAGATGCGGCGCGGGAGGGTGGGGAAGCCGGTGCGGAGCGTCTGCAACTCGGCCTCCACCAGGGCTCGTAGGCCGTCCGGCGCGCCCGCCCAGTCGGGTCCTGGACGGAGGCGGACGCCTTGGGCGGTGAGTACGGAGAGTTCGCTCACGTTGTCCGCCGTCGTGCCCCAGGCCACCGAGTGCGAGCCGCAGGAGTTGTTGCCGATCATCCCGCCGAGCGTGCAGCGGCCGTGGGTCGAGGGGTCGGGGCCGAAGCGCAGTCCGTGCGGGGCGGAGGCCTCCTGGAGGCGGTCCAGGACGACGCCCGGCTGGACCACGGCCGTACGGGTGTCCGCGTCCACGGAGAGAACACGGTTCATGTGGCGGGTGAAGTCGAGGACGACGCCCGTGCCGGTCGCCTGGCCGGCGATGGAGGTGCCGGCGCCTCGGGCCACGACCGGTACGTCCAGTGCGGCGCACGCCGACAGGGTTGCCGCCACGTCGTCGGCGTCCCTCGGGGCGACCACGCCCAGGGGGACGCGGCGGTAGTTGGACGCGTCCATGGTGTGCAGGGCTCTCGCGGTCGGGTCGAAGGTGACCTCGCCGCGGACGGTTCTGGCGAGCGCGGCGGTCAGTTCGCGTGTCAGCTCCGGCCCGCGATTCGGTTGCGGCCCGCGGTCCGGTTGCGGCTCGCTATTCGGTTGCGGCTGCGGCTGCGGCGTACCGAGATCCGTTTCCCTCATGTGGCCAAGCATGCATCTCCCTCCGGGGGTGGGCGGGAGTGTGCGCCTTCGGCGCGGGGAGGGGGTGTCCTGGGGACTGGGCTTCGGCTGGCCCGCCGTCGGGGCTGGGCGCGCCGTTCCCCGCGCCCCTTACGGGGCTCACGCCCCAACCTCGTCTGAACCGCCGTCGTGGTTGCGCGCGCCGTTCCCCGCGCCCCTGACGGGGGCGCCCGGGGTGGGGCGTTTCATGCGCCCCGTTGTGCGCCGGGGCGGCTCCTCAGGGATTCGGGGACGAATTGTGAGAGTGCGCCAGAACGTGCCCGTTCCGATCACGAAGTCCCATATAGTGACCGCCAGTTGAGCACCAGGTGTCGCATCCCGCCCAGGACACGACCGAGGACACGATTCATGACCGCGCCCACCTCGCAAGCGCGCCCCACGAAAGATCGGCCGTCCCTCGCACAACTCGGCAGCGCACGCCCCCGTCTGCGTGCCGTCGCGGTCGCCCCGCTCCTGACGGTCGTACCGGCCGGATTCGCCGTCGGAGCCGCGGTCGCCCTGGCTCCCGCTCAGGCGCGCGTCCCCCTCGGCTGGGGCCTGGGCGCGGCACTCCTCCTGCTGTGCACGGCCGTGGCCGTGGCCGGCCATGCCGCGCAGACCTCACGATTACTCCTCCGCCGACTCGAAACGGTCTCCCAGGAAGCCGGCCGATTACTCCAGGAGAAGGCCTCCCTCACGGAGGAATCCGCCCGGGAACACGCCCGGCTCACCGACGAGTTCACCCGGGATCGCGCCCGGCTCGCCGAGCAGAACGCCCACCAGAAGGTGCGGCTCGCCGCCGAACTCGACCGGGAGCGCACCCGGCTCGGCGCCGAGAACGCCCGCGTGACCGACGAGTTGCGGCAGGCGAGAACCGACCGGGCCACCGCGATCTCGGCCTCCGCCAACACCGCCGGCCGCCTCCAGGCCCTCACCACGAGCATGCTGGCCGATCTGCGTGCCATGGAGGAGCGGCACGCCGACGAGGACGTGCTCGCCGATCTCCTGCACCTCGACCACAGCACCGCGCAGGCGGGCCGGCTCGCCGACTCCGTCGCCGTCCTCACGGGCGCGCGCTCCGGCCGCCGCTGGGCCCGGCCCATCGGCATGGAGTCGATCCTGCGCGGCGCGATGGGCCGCATCGGCGGCTATCAGCGCGTACGCGTCCACTCGGCGAGCGAGGCGGCGGTCGCCGGGCACGCCGCCGAGGCCGTGATGCACGCGCTCGCCGAGATCCTCGACAACGCCGCGAACTTCTCACCGCCGACGGCCGAAGTGCACGTCTACGTGGAGGAGGTACCGGCCGGGGTCATCGTCTCCGTGGAGGACAGCGGCCTGGTGATGGGCGAGGCGCAGCTCCGCCGCGCCGAACAGGCCGTCTCCGGTACGCGGACGGGGCTCGGCGGCCTCACCGGCGCCCGGCTCGGCCTCACGGTCGTCGGCCTGCTCGCTCGCAAGTACGGCCTGACGGTCTCCTTCCGTCCCTCGGCGCGCGGCGGCACGGGCGTCCTGGTCCGCATCCCGCAGGACATCCTCGCGACCCCGGCGTCGGCTCCGGCCCCCGTTTCCACCTCCACGTCCGGACGGGCAGCCGCAACGGCCTCCGCGCCCACTTCGACACCGCCGCCGTTCCGGGCACCTTTTTCAGCCCCGGCCCCGGCTCCGCCCCCGGTACAGACCCCGTACCTGGTCCCCGACCCGGCCGACCCGACGGACGCCACAGACGCCACAGGCGCGACGGGCCCGGCGGACGCGGCGGACGCGGCCGCCCCGGTCGTACGCGGGTCCTCGTCGCCCTTCCCCGGACCGCGCCCCGGGCCCTGGTCCGACCCGGACGACCCGGAGGAGTTCCCCTGGTCCGGCTCCCACGGGTCGTACGCCGCTTCCCACGCGGTGCCCGACCTGGACCCTGAGCCGGTTCCGGCCCACGGTTTCCGGCCCCGGCCCGCCGGCCACCCCGACCCCTCCAGCCCCTCCAGCCCCTCCAGCCCCTCCGACCGTTCCGATCACTCCGATCACTCTGACCATTCCGATCACATCGAACTGCTCCCGAGGCGTCACCGCGGTCGCACCCTCGCCGAGGCCGAGGCGGCGGTCGAAGCCACCGCGGAAGCCGCTGCGGAATCGGGTGCGGCCGGCGCCGACCGCACCCCCGACGACGTGATGAACCGCGCCACCCGCTTCAACAGCTTCCGCCAAGCCGTGCGCCGCCCTCCGGCGGACGAGCCCGTACAGGCCCGTACGAGCCCTGCCACCCCCCACCCGGAAGGCGACCCCACGTCATGACCGTCCACACCGGCACCACCTCGGCGACCAACACCACCTCCGCCGCCCCGGCCGCCTCCACCCGGTCGACGACCGAGGAGAAGCTCGGCTGGCTCGTACAGGGGCTGCTGGCGCGCACGCCGGGTGCCCGGCACGCGCTCGTGCTCTCCCGGGACGGCCTCAAACTGTGCAGTTCGCCGGAACTCTCCGTCGACCAGGCCGACCACCTCGCCGCCATCGCCGCCGGGATCCAGGCGCTGTCCCACGGGGCCTCCCTCCAGTTCGGGGACGGCACCGGGGACGTACGGTCGGCGATGACCGAGTTCTACGGTGGAATCCTGTTCATCGTCGAGGCGGGCGAGGGCGCGCACCTGGCCCTGGTCACGGCCGAGGAGGCCGACGCCGGGCTCGTCGGACACAACATGGGCCAGCTCGTGGAACAACTCGACGGACACCTGAGCGCGCCACCACGCCTGCCATGAGCCGCCCGGGCAGAGACGACGCGCCCGACCGGCTCTACACCCTCACCCAGGGGCGTACCCGGTCCGCGCCCGGCACGCCCTTCGACCTGCTGACGCTCGTCGTCGCCGAGTGCGATCCGGTGCCCGGCATGCAGTCGGAGCACGCGGCGATCCTGCGCCTCACCGGGCGGCCCACCGCCGTCGCCGAGGTCGCCGCGGAGCTGCGGCTGCCGGTCACCATCACGAAGATCCTGCTCTGCGACCTGCTCGCCGAGGGCCGCGTCAGCGCCCGCCATCCCCGCAGGGCCGAACTCGGCGGCCGGCCCGATCCCCACATCCTGGAACAGGTGCTCGTTGGACTCCGCAACCTCTGACGCCTCCCGGGCACGCCGTCACCGGGAGGCGGCCCCGTGAGCCCGGACCCCATCCCCGTACGCCTCGACGGTCTTCGGTTCCGGTCCGAACCGGCCGCGCTGTACCGGGAGTTGCGGCGGGAGTTCGGCGCGGTGGCCCCGGTGCTGCTCGACGCGGACATCCCGGCGTGGCTCGTCCTCGGCTACCGGGAGCTGCACCAGGTCACCGGGGACGCCGGGCTGTTCAGCCGTGACTCCGGGCTCTGGAACCAGTGGGAGCGCGTCCCCGACGACTGGCCGCTGCTGCCGATGATCGGGCGTGGGCACTCCTCCGTCCTGCACACCGTCGGCGAACGCCATCGCGCGCGCGTGGCGGTGATCGGCGGCGCACTCGAAGCCGTCGACCCCTTCGAACTGCGCGCCCGCGCCGAGCGGATCGCCGACGAACTGATCGACGCGGTGTGCGCCGACGGCACGACGGACCTCGTCGCGCACTACGCGGACCTGCTCCCCGTACGGGTCCTCGCCGGCCTCTACGGATTCGCCGACGAGCAGGGGCCGGGCCTCGTCGCCGCGCTCAACGACATGGTCGACGGGCGCGAGGACGCCCTCGCGGGGCAGTTGCACGTGGCCGCGTGCATGGCGCGGCTGGTGGCGGACCGGGCGGTGCGGCCCGCGGACGACGTGGTCAGCCGCATGCTCGCCTCCGGGCGTACGGCGGCGGGCCCCGCGCTGACGCACGAGGAGATCGCCAAGGACCTCATCGTCATGCTGACCGCGGGCCAGCAGCCGACCGCGGGATGGATCGGCAACTCGCTGCGGCTGATGCTGACGGACGCGCGGTTCGCCGCCTCGCTGTTCGGCGGGCGGCGCAGTGTCGCCGAGGCCATGAACGAGGTGCTGTGGGAGGACACCCCCACCCAGGCCGTGGCCGGCCGCTGGGCGTCCCGCGACGCGCGGCTCGGCGGGCGGGCCGTCCGCGCCGGGGATCTGCTGCTGCTCGGTGTCCAGGCCGCGAACCACGATCCGCAGATACGTACGCACGGCACGGCCCTGACCGGCGGGAACAGCGCGCACTTCTCCTTCGGGCACGGGGAGCACCGGTGTCCGTTCCCGGCGCAGGAGATCGCGGAGGTGGTCGCGCGCACGGCGATCGAGGTGGTCCTGGACCGCCTCCCCGACCTGGACCTGGCGATCCCCACGGCGTCCTTGACCCGCCGCCCCTCCCCCTGGCTGGGCAGCCTGACCACATTGCCGGTCCACTTCACGCCGACGGCGCCGCGGGGCACCTAGGGGCGCGGGGAACTGCGCAGACGGGGGCGAGGGGGCGGAGCCCCCATGCAGTGACGGGGAGGGTAGGGGCGGCGGGGGCGAAAACCCGCCACTCCGAGCCCCGGGGGTGTCTCATCCGACGGACGACGTTTCACCCAGGTTTCCGGGAACGGCTACGCTCCCGTTGTGGCTGATATCCAGATCCCCGCAGACCTCAAGCCCGCCGACGGCCGTTTCGGCGCGGGCCCCTCCAAGGTGCGAACGGAGTCGCTCAGCGCGCTCGCCGCAACCGGCACGTCCCTGATGGGCACATCCCACCGCCAGGCCCCGGTCAAGAACCTCGTGGGGAAGGTCCGCGAGGGTGTGAGCAACCTCTTCTCGCTCCCCGAGGGATACGAGGTCGTCCTCGGCAACGGCGGCTCCACCGCGTTCTGGGACGTGGCGACCCACGGACTGATCGAGAACAAGTCGCAGCACCTGACGTTCGGCGAGTTCTCGTCGAAGTTCGCCAAGGCCGCCAAGCTGGCGCCGTGGCTGGCCGACCCGGACGTCATCACCTCCGAGCCGGGTACGCACCCGGAGGCGGTGGCCCAGTCCGGCGTGGACGTCTACGCCCTCACCCACAACGAGACCTCCACCGGTGTCGCCGCCCCCATCAAGCGGGTCGCGAACGCCGACGACGGCTCCCTCGTCCTCGTGGACGCCACCTCCGGCGCGGGCGGCCTCCCGGTCGACATCGCGGAGACGGACGTCTACTACTTCGCCCCGCAGAAGTCGTTCGCGGCGGACGGCGGCCTGTGGATCGGCATCTTCTCCCCGGCCGCGATCGAGCGCGCGGAGCGCATCCACGCGAGCGGGCGCCACGTACCGGAGTTCTTCTCGCTCCCCACGGCGATCGACAACTCCCGCAAGAACCAGACGTACAACACCCCGGCGCTCGCGACCCTCTTCCTGCTGAACGACCAGCTGGAGTGGATCAACGGCCAGGGCGGCCTGGACTGGTCGGTCGGCCGCACGGCCGCCTCCTCGCAGACGCTCTACGGCTGGGCGGAGGACGTCAAGTACGCGAACCCGTTCGTCACCGACCCGGCCAAGCGCTCGCAGGTCATCGGCACGATCGACTTCTCGGACGACGTCGACGCGTCTGCCGTCGCCAAGGTCCTGCGCGCCAACGGCATCGTCGACACCGAGCCCTACCGCAAGCTCGGCCGCAACCAGCTCCGCGTGGCGATGTTCCCGGCGATCGACCCGTCGGACGTCGAGGCCCTGACGAAGTGCATCGACTACGTGATCGAGAAGCTCTGACCTTCTCCGCGTAGAACTTCTCGCGTAGAACTTCTCGTACGCCGATGGGGGCGCCCGGACAACACCGGGCGCCCCCATCATCTGTCCGGGGACGGGTTCTTGAGCCGCTCAGCGCCGGTGCGGCGCGTAGTAGGTGCTGATCCAGACCAGACCGGTGCGGCTCACCGCGACCATCGCCACCTCCGCCCCCGCGCCGAAGTAGTACGTGCGGCTGCCTGCGCACTGGTCCAGTGCGCTGGTGACCGCCGCGGCATCGGTATTGCGGATCTTGGCAGTGGCCTCGGTGAGATAGCCGTCGACGAGGCTGCGTATCCGCTGCTCGCCCGCTTCCCCCGACAGATCGCCCGTATTGAGGGGCAGGTGCTTGAGGGCGTGCTCGACGACCACCTGCGGGCTGCCGAAGGTGAGCTTCCCCGATTGCTGTTTCAGTGTCTCGGCGAAGGGGAGGCTGTGGGCAGCCCAGACGCTCTCGTCTCCGATGTGCAGGGGCTGCGCCATGCCCGCCGCCTCCAGCGCCACGCGGTACCGCCTCAACAGCTCCGGCTGGTCACCGCCGGACACGTACGTGTTCTGCGGCAGCGACTGACCGACGGCCAGGTACGCGGCTTGCGCGTGCACGAAGTCCGCGCAGGTGGTGGGTTTTTGTTCTACGGCGAATGCATCGGCATCCTGAAGGATCTTTTGGGCGCCGAGGTAGACGCCCATCTTCGTGGCACCATCCCAGTGGCGCAGGAGACGGATCTTGTCGCTCACGTCGGTGTACTGCGCGGCGGTTCCACCGAGCGCCTTGTACACCGTCTGCATCTGCTGCGCCAGCCACCCGTTGGTCACCACCCGCTTCTTGTGCAGGACATTGACGTCGCCGCCCACCATGGCCGCGAAGTCATCGGAAGCTCGCTGCGAGTCCAGGAATGCCGGGTGCGCCGAGAAGCTGTCCTTCTCCCACTGCACCAGCCAGTACGGTGCCCCGGGCTTGAAGTTTGCTTTCAGGCGTACCAGTTCTTGGTTGAGCTCCTCCCATGGCATGAGCTGTCCCCCTTCGTGTCGTGTCGTCGAAGGTGCTGTGAAGGCGTCAGCGTGGCACGGAAGCTGTCATACCGGGACACGTCAGGGTGGCGTAATCGCGCTGCGCCAGTCAGCCGACGCGCATGGCCAGGACTGCCGGGCGGACGGGGGCAGTCCTCTGCCTGCCTGCAGCCACGCGGAACGGCCTAGCCGAGATGCCGCAGGAACGCGTGCCAGCTCTCGCGCGAGACGGTGAGCAGGGGGCTGTCCGATTCCGGCTGCTTGCTGTCGCGGACCGCTCGACCGCCGACGGCCGTGTCGGCGACCTCGACGCAGGCGTTCTCCGCGCCCGAGTACGACGACTTCCAGAAGGGGCTTATGACCTCGGTCACGATCATTCTTCCTTCATGCTCCGGATGAGTCGCGCGCTCATCGCCGCTGCCAGTCCGCTAGCAGAACTGTTGCAGAAACGCGTGCCAGCTCTCGCGGGAGACGGTGAGGAGAGAGGCGTCCGGTTCCGGCTGCTTGCTGTCGCGGACCGCTCGACCGCCGACGGCCGTGTCGGCGACCTCGACGCAGTTGCTCTCCGCTCCTGAGTACGACGACTTACGGAAGGGGCCTATGGCCTCGGGCACGATGCGTCTTCCTTACAAGCTCCGCAGTACGCCCCGGATGAGCTTCGCGCTCGCGTCCGGCGCCAGTGCCGACGATCGTAGTAGGTCGTACATATTGGCGTAAGCGGCAAGGTCTTCCGGGTCCTCAAGGACCGATGTACCTCTCAGGTTCTCCAGGGCCACGGCTTGAACCGCGGGTTCGGTGTCGAAGCTGAAAGTAGAGAAGGCCGAAGTGACGGTCGCGAGCGCTCCCATGTTGAACGGGAGCACCTGCACGGTGACGTTCTTCCTCTTGGCCACCGCAAGGACAGCCGAGAGCTGCTGCTGGTGCACTTCGAGGCTCACCAGAGGGTGGGTGATCACCGCTTCCCAGATGACGGCGGAGTACGTCGCTCCGCCCTCCTCGATCTTCGCCTGGCGGGCCTCCCGCACCTCGATCAACTGGGCGACGCGTTCGGGGTCCATGTGAGCGGGGCTCGTCCGGATGACTGCCTCGGTGTAGGCCGGAGTTTGCAAGAGTCCCGGCACCAGCACCTGCTGCCATTCCTGGATGTAGGTCGCGTCGTCCTCAAGGGCGATGTGATCCATGTAGTCCGGCCGCAGATGCGCGGAGTGCTCAAGCCACCATCCTCGGTTCTTGGAGCGCTTGGCCAACTCCTCCAATTTGGAGCGCACTTCCGGGTCCCCGACTCCGTACGCATCCAGCAGCAGGCGCACTTCGATGACGCGAGCGGTGACGTGCCCCGTCTCAACACGGCTGATCCTGGCCTGACTTGCCGCAATCACCTCGGCCGCCTGCGGCTGGTCGAGCTTCGCGGCGAGCCGGTACTGCCTGAGCGCCGTGCCCAAACGCCTGCTGCGCACTGTCGGCCGTCCACCTGCGGGCATGAGGCCTCCCCTCTCCTTTCGTAACGATGCCACACAGATCACCGCTCCTTGGCACGCGTCACTCGATCGAGTGGACGAGTGAATGTATTCAGTTGAGCGCGTTGCTAACAGCCGGAATTTGACCGTAGCTTCATGAAGGCGTCGTCACGCCAACCACCTTGACGCAACGTCAGAACGGGATCCCCATGCCCATTTCCGAGACCTTCCACATCCCCCGCCACAAAAGCCACATCCCCACCGCCCGCCAACGCGTCCGCAGGACACTCGTGGGCTGGGGCATCACCGGTGAACTCGCCGACGCAGTCACCCTGTCGGCGAACGAACTCGCCACCAACGCCGTGACGCACTGCCGGGTGTCCTGCGCCCGCATCCGGATCACGCTCACGCTCGACGGACCGGAGTTGGTCCTGGAGGTCTCCGACCCGGACAGGGACGGGCTCCCCCGCCCGCGCGACTCGGCCCCGGACCAGGAGAGCGGACGCGGCCTCGCGCTGGTGGCGGCGTCGGCCGACTCCTGGGGGTACCGGCAGGACCCGTACACGAAGTGCGTATGGGCCCGGTTCACGCTCGCGCAGAAGCAGGCGGGGGCCCGTGTTCCGGTTCCTTCGTGACACGGTCGCCCGCCTGCGCTGCCGACCGTGTCCCCGCCGTCCCGAGGCCGACGACTGGGACCTCGCGCGCGAGGTGAGAGCGCCGGACCCCTACGTGTGGCGACTCCCCAGCGCCCACGACGCCCGCTGGCGCCGCTGGTCCAGACGCCATCGGCTGACCGGCTGCTACCCGCCGTTGCTGCCGGAGGAAGCCTGCTGGAAGCCACCGACCCTCTTCCGGACTCCACCCCCGCAGGCCGAGGACGACATGGTCCGGCTGTACGTGCTCAGGCGCTGAAGGTCGGGGCCGAGGCAGTCGGCGAAGGCTCGGCGGTGGCCCGGACTACCGGGAGGCCGCCGCAGGGCGGGACTTGTAGAAGGACTCCTCCAAGTAGGCGACCGCGTGCGGCTGGTACGGCTCCTCCAAGTACGCCGCCTCGTCCTCGTCGAGTTCGACGTCCACCGCGGCGATCGCGTCGGCCAGTTGGGCCGGCCTGGTGACCCCGACGATGGGCGAGGTCACCGCCGGGTTGCGCATGACCCAGGCCAGGGCGACCTGGGCCGCGGACAGACCCCGTTTGCCCGCGATCTCGTGGACGCGCTCGGCCACCGCCTGGTCCCCGTCGCGGTAGAGGATCTTGCCGCCCTCGTCGGTCTCGGCACGCGCCGTGGCGGTGTCCCTGGCCCGCGTCAGCCTGCCCCGCGCCAGCGGGCTCCACGGGATCACGCCGATTCCCTGGTCGGCGCAGAGCGGGAGCATCTCGCGCTCGGCCTCACGGTGGATGAGGTTGTAGTGGTCCTGCATCGACACGAACCGCGTCCAGCCGTTCAGGTCGGCCAGGAACAGGGCCTTGGCGAACTGCCAGGCGTACATGGAGGAGGCTCCGATGTAGCGGACCTTCCCGGACCTGACCGCGTCGTGCAGCGCCTCAAGGGTTTCCTCGATCGGGGTGTCGTAGTCCCAGCGGTGGATCTGGTACAGGTCGATGTAGTCGGTCCCCAGCCGCTTCAGCGAGGCGTCGAGCTCGGCGAAGATCGCCTTGCGGGACAGCCCGGCACCGTTCGGGCCGGGACGCATGCGCATCCAGACCTTGGTGGAGAGAACGACCTCCTCGCGCCGGGCGAAGTCCTTGACCGCCTGGCCGACGATCTCCTCACTGCTCCCGGCGCTGTACCCGTTGGCCGTGTCGAGGAAGTTGACGCCGGCGTCGAGGGCCTGCTTGATGATCTCCCGGCCGGCGTCCGCGCCCAGGGACCAGGGCTCGCCGCCCCGGTCCGGCTCGCCGAAGCTCATGCAGCCGAGGGTGAGGGCGGAGACTTCCAGTCCGGTCGTTCCGAGCTTGATGTATCGCATGCTGCGGAACCTAGGAGTCGAAGTGCACTCCAACGCAAACACGTCCCGGTCCGGTCCGGTCCGGTCCGGAATTCGGAGGCCCCCGTCATGCCCCCGGATCCCCCTCCAGGGGCAGGCACTCGGCGAGCAGGTCGACGACGTCGCGCCAGGCTCGCCGCGCGTGCCGCGGGTGGTGGCCGACGCCGGGGACCACGGGGTGGTCGACCGGCGGATGGTGGAAGGCATGCAGGGCGCCGCCGTAGACCGTGAGGCGCCAGTCGACGCCCGCGGCCTGCATCTCGGCGGTGAACGCCTCGCGTTGCGCGGGCGGCATGATCGGGTCTTCCGACCCGACCCCGGCCCACACCGGGCAGCGAATGCGCGCCGCCTCGCCCGGCCGGCCCGTGGTGGTCGCGTTGACGGTCCCGATCGCGCGCAGGTTGACGCCGTCGCGCCCGAGTTCCAGCGCGACGGCGCCCCCGGTGCCGTAGCCGACGGCGGCGATCCGGTCGGGGTCGGTCCGCGGTTCGGCGCGCAACACGTCGAGCGCCGCATGGCCGATGCCCCGCATCCGCTCGGGATCGGCGAGCAGCGGCAGGCAACGGGCCAGCATCTCCTCGGGGTCGCTCACATAGCGCCCGCCGTGGAGGTCGAAGGCCAGCGCCACGTATCCCAGCTCGGCGAGCGCGTCGGCCCGGCGGCGCTCGACGTCGCTGAGCCCCGTACCCTCCGGTCCGAGCAGCACCGCGGGCCGCCGGTCGGCACCGGCCGGAAGCGCGAGGTGCCCGGTCATCGTCAGACCGTCGGCCGGGTACTCGACCGTACGCGTCGCAATCGTCGCCGTCCCCGGCGTCCCCGCCATCCCTGCCATCCCTGCCATGCCCGTCGTCGCCGTCGTCGCCGTCGTCGCCGTCATGGGACTGGAATGTAGTGATCGTCGAGCCCGGTCCGGCCGCTGTTCTGCTGCTGGCAGAGCGGCACGGGCATCCCCATGGGGCCGGGTGGCCGACGCGGCGTGCGGATCGGTGACCGCCGCGCCACGCACCTCGACCACCCGGCCCCTCAGCTACTGCCGTCGGATTCCGCGGAACTCAGGTCGCCGTGCAGCTCACGCTCGGCACACCCCCGCCCCCCGGCGCTCCCCCGAACCCGAACGTCGCCGAACCGCCCACCGCCACAGCCCCGTTGTGGTCGGCGTTCGTGGCCGTCACGGTCGCGGAGCTCTGGGTGTACGACGCGTTCCACATGCTCGTGACCTTCTGGGTGCCGGGCCAGGTCCAGGTCGTCTTCCAGGACTTGAGCGCGGTCGTACCGGAGTTGGTCACCTTCACCTCGGCGTTGAAGCCGCCGCCCCAGTCGCTGCTCACGGTGTACGCGGCGGTGCAGGCGGCCGTGCCGCCTCCCGGGTCACCGGGGTCGCCGGGATCGCTTCCGCCGCCCTCCGCCGGGAAGCCCGGCGCCTTCACGCTCGCCAGGTAGCCGTCCTTCACCGTGTCCACGGTCGTCCAGTCGTCCTTCAGGATGCCGCCCGTGTCACCGGAGTTGGGGTTCCACGACCAGAAGGTCCAGGAGATGCTGTCGGCGCCGTACGTGCCGGTCGGGCGGAGGTAGCTCACCAGCGCCGCGAGCCACTTCTGGTCGACGGTCGACTGGAGTGTCGTACCGAACTCGCCGACCCACACCGGCGCGATGTTCTGTTTGAAGATGTAGCCCCAGTACTTGTCCCAGACGCCCGGCATGTTGGCGGGGAACGTCGGATCGCTGAACCAGCTCTGCTGGGCCACGCTGGTGGCGTAGTCATGGGCGGAGTAGACGACCCGGTTGGCCACGTTCAGCTGTACGGGGTACTGCGCGACCCCCATCAGATTGCCGCCCCACCAGCCCGACACGCCGTCGACGGTCTGCACGCCCTCCACGAAGATCAGCAGCTCGGAGTTGACGGACAGGACCGCGTTCCCGGCGCGCTGGGCGGCGAGCCGCCAGTCCCTCGTCGTGTCACCGCAGCCCCAACAGGCCGGATCGTGCGGCTCGTTGTGCAGGTCGATGCCGATCACGGTCGGGTTGCCCTTGTAGCGGGTGGCCAGGGCCTTGAGGTTGGTGATCCACGTCGTCTCGGGGACCGCCGCGGTGTACCAGAGCGCGGACTGGCCGCCCGCGTCCGGCCGGTGCCGGTCCAGGATGACCTTGAGGCCGTCCTGACCCGCGTACGCCACGAGCTTGTCGATGATCTGGAGCGGCGAGAGCCCTTGGAGGTCGGCGTTCTTGCCGCCGGAGAAGTCGATGCTGTTGGCGACGGCACCGCTCTTGAGGATGTCGTCGCTGTAGGGCAGCCGGATGGCGTTGTACCCGAGCGACTTCATCTGGTCGATCATGCTCTTGTAGTCGCGGGCCCAGAGTCCGTGGACGGCGTTGTTGGACGTCTCGAACCCGAACCAGTTGATGCCGGCGATCCGTACCGGCTGTCCTGCGGCGTCCAGGATCTGCCGTCCGCTGGTGTGCCAGTAACCGGCTCCGGGGGCGGCGGCCGTATCCGCGTGCGCGGCCTGAACACCGGTCAGCGGTAGCAGGAGCGCCACGACGGCAGCACCCAGCGCTCTTCGCAAGCTGCGAAACATGTCGCTGCTTCCTCTCGGGGGAGATCGGGAAGGCGCGGGCCCGGAACGCCGGTGGGAGCGCTCCCACCGCACCGCGCTCCCCCATGGAAGACATTCCGCGTGGACACGTCAAGGAGTCGTGCGGCATTCGGGACACTTGAGGTCCCGAACACCGCAGGACACCACACGACGCCGCACGCAGCCGAACGCACCGCACGACGCGTACGGCTTCACCTGTCCCAGTCACTTCACTTGCTGAGCTTCTGGAACCTCCGTACCGCCAGCGGAACGAAGACCAGCGTCAGGACCACCGGCCACACGGCCGCCATCAGCAGCGCGTGCCGCTCGACCCAGGTGTCACCGCCGCCCACCGGCGTACCGAACAGTTCGCGGGTGGCCGCGGCCGTCGACGAGATCGGGTTCCACGCGGCCACATGGCCCAGCCAGTCGGGCATCAACTGCGGTGCGACGAAGATGCTGGAGATCATCGTCAGCGGGAACGCGACCGCGAACAGGCCGCCCGCCGCCTCCGGGTTGGGCACGAGCAGGCCAAGCCACACCCCGAGCCAGATCAGCGCGAACCGCAGCCACACCAGCAGCCCGAACGCCCCCAGGAAGGCGAAGCCGCCGTCCGGCCGCCAGCCCATGGCCAGCGCGGTGAGCATCAGGATCGTCAGCTCGGCGCAGGCCACGATCAGATCGGTGACCCCGCGCCCGGAGACGACGGCGGACGGCGACATCGGCATGGAGCGGAAGCGGTCGATGACGCCCTTCGTGGAGTCGTGCACGACGAGCGTGGCCGTGTTGATGAACCCGAAGGCCATCGTCATCACGAACATGCCCGGCATCAGGAAGTCCCGGTAGTCGCCGCCGCCCGGAACCTGCATCGCGCTGCCGAAGACGTACCCGTACAGCAGCACGGACAGGATCGGAAAGCCCAACTGCCAGGCGATGTTGATGGGTTGGCGCTGGTAGTGGGTGAGTCCGCGCCGAACGACGTTCCAGCAGTCGGCGAGTGCCCAGTAGGTACGGCCGCGATCGCGAAGCACCTGCGCCCCGGCCACCCCGGCCACCTCGGCCACCTCGTTCAAGCCGCTCATGCCGCGATCTCCTTCGTGTCGGCGTCGGTGCCGGCGGCCGTGCGGTGGCCGGTCAGGCGCAGGAACACGTCGTCGAGGCTGGGCCTGCGCAGTCCGATGTCCTCCACACGCACCCCCTCGTCCTGCAGGGTCCGCGCCACCTCGGTGAGCGCGGCAACCCTGTCGGTCACGGGCGCGTGCACCCTCAACTCGGTCTCGTCCGCATCCGGTTCGCCGTCCGACACGCGGGCGACGACCTTCACCGCCCGCGCGATGTCGGCCCGCTCGGCGACGACGACCTCGATCCGGTCACCGCCCACCCTGCTCTTCAGGCCGTCCGGGGTGTCGTCGGCGATGGCCCGCCCCTGATCGATCACGGTGATGCGCGAGGCGAGCCTGTCGGCCTCCTCCAGGTACTGCGTGGTCAGCAGCACGGTGGTGCCACCGGACACCAACGCCCGTACGGAGTCCCACACTTCGCCCCGCCCGCGCGGGTCGAGCCCGGTCGTGGGCTCGTCCAGGAACAGCACGGCCGGGGTGAGGATCATCGACGCGGCGAGGTCGAGGCGCCGCCGCATGCCGCCGCTGTACTGGCCGACGCCCTGGCCCGCCGCGTCGGTGAGGGCGAACTGCTCCAGCAGTTCCGTCGCCCGCAGCCGCGCCCGGCGCCCGCCCAGATGGAACAGCCGCCCGAACATCTCCAGGTTCTGCCGGCCGGTCAGCACCTCGTCCAGGGCCGCGTACTGGCCGGTGAGCCCGATCCGCGCCCGCACCTCCCGGCGCTGCGAGGCCACGTCGAGACCGGCCACCCGCGCACTTCCCCCGTCCAGCCGGACCAGCGTGGAGAGGATGCGGACGGCGGTGGTCTTGCCCGCGCCGTTCGGCCCGAGCAGGCCGTGCACCGTGCCCTTCCTTACGGCGAGGTCGAAGCCGTCGAGGGCGCGCTTCTCCCCGTACCTCTTTTCCAGCCCCTCGGCCCGTACCGCGTAATCGCTCGCACTCACACCCACAGCACTCCTCCACCCGTGACGTTCGCCGGAGTTCGCCAAACTGAGTACACCGTACCCTTTTCAGAGTACGCCGTACTCAGTTTTTTCGAGGGGGCCTATCCTGAGGCACATGACAAGCGGCTCGGGCGGAATGGACACCAGCGGCAGCGGAGACATCGTCCGCACGCTCCACCTGCTGTGGGACACGGGCCCGCGTCCCAGCCGCGGGCCCAAGCCCGGTCTCAGCCTCGACCGGATCGTGGAGGCGGCCGTCCGGGTCGCGGACGCGGAAGGGCTGGAGGCGGTGTCGATGCGCCGGCTCTCCACGGAGCTGGGCACCGGCACGATGTCGCTGTACCGGTACGTCCCCGGCAAGGGTGAACTGCTCGACCTGATGCTGGACCGCGTCCAGCGCACGGACGACGACCCGTCCGTATTCGGCGACGACTGGCGCTCGGCCCTGGAGGCCCTGGGCCGCGAGAACCTCGCCCTCTACCGGCGCCACCCGTGGCTGCTGAAGGCCAACCAGTCCCGTCCGGTGCTCGGCCCCAGCGCCGTCGACGGCATGGAGAAGGTGATCTCCCGCATCAAGCCGATGGGCCTGAGCGACCCGGAGCTGGTCTCGGCGGTCGTCCTGATCGACTCGTACGTCACCGGGGCCGCCCGCACCCAGCTGTACGCGCAGGAGGCCGAGCGCACGACCGGCCTGACGGACGCGGAGTTCTGGGCCGCCCAGTACCCGGTCCTGGAAAAGGCCATGGCCAGCGGCCGCTACCCCGTGATGGCCGCACTCTCGGAGGACTCCTTCGGCGCGGACTTCGACCACTTCGAATTCGGCCTCCAAAGAATCCTGGACGGCCTGGCCACGCTGGTAGCCAACCGCCGAGCCAACACCTGAGGGGTCGCGAAAGCCCCCAAGGGGCGCGGGGAGCGCGCAATCTCTTGTCTTTCTGGGGCGCCCCCGGCCAACCCGCGCCCGCGCAGACGGTGCGGACGGTAGTGCGTCGGGTGCGGGCCGGTGGGGGCCGTTCGCGCAGTTCCCCGCGCCCCTAAAACAGCGGGGGCCGACGTTTCGATGTCATCGCTCCCGCGCTCCCACGCCCCTGAAAGTGAGGGCTGGCGTTTCGATGTCATCGCTCCCGCGCCCCTCAAAGCAAGGGGTCGGCGTATGGACGTTTCCTGGGGGCGCGGGGAACTGCGCGGTTCACCCCAACGAACCCGCACCCTCCCAGCCCCCTCACCCCCACTCCCCAAGGGGCGCGGGGAACTGCGCGACCAGCCCCCACCGGCCCGCACCCAACACTCCACACCCACACCCTCGCCCCGGCCTCAGCCCCCTAAAACCACCCTGAAACCCCGCTGAAGGCGCCCTCCCGCAACCTCTGCGGCATGACCCCGACCACACAGCACCCCCTGGCCATCGCGGCCGAAGGACTCCGCAAGTCCTACGGCGACAAGGTCGTGCTCGACGGCATCGACCTCGCCGTGCCGCCCGGCACCGTCTTCTCCCTGCTCGGCCCGAACGGGGCCGGCAAGACCACCGCCGTGAAGATCCTCTCCACCCTCATCACCGCGGACGCGGGCGAAGTGCGGGTCGGCGGGCACGACCTGGCCACCGACCCGCATGCGGTGAGGGCCGCGATCGGCGTAACCGGCCAGTTCTCCGCCGTCGACGGCCTGATCACCGGCGAGGAGAACATGCTGCTCATGGCGGACCTGCACCACCTGCCCAAGCAGGAAGGCCGCCGGACCGCCGCCGAGCTGCTTGAACGTTTCGACCTCGCCGAGGCCGCCAAGAAGCCCGCCTCCACCTACTCCGGCGGCATGAAACGCCGCCTCGACATCGCCATGACCCTCGTCGGCAGCCCTCGGATCATCTTCCTCGACGAACCCACCACCGGCCTCGACCCCCGCTCCCGCCACACCATGTGGGGAATCATCCGCGAACTCGTCACCACCGGCGTCACCGTCTTCCTCACCACCCAGTACCTGGAAGAGGCCGACCAGCTCGCCGACCGCATCGCCGTCCTCAACAACGGCCGCATCGCGGCGGAGGGAAGCGCCGAGGAGCTGAAGCGGCTCATCCCCGGCGGGCACGTACGGCTCCGTTTCACCGACCCCGGCGCCTACCGGTCCGCCGCCTCCGCGCTGCGCGAAGCCGCCCGCGACGACGAGGCGCTCGCGCTGCAGATCCCCAGCGACGGCAGCCAGCGCGAGCTGCGTTCCATCCTCGACTGGCTGGACTCCGCGGGCGTCGAGGCGGACGAACTCACCGTGCACACCCCCGACCTCGACGACGTCTTCTTCGCCCTGACAGGCGACACCACCGTCCCCAACCAAACCGACGACCAGGTCGCCGATCAGGCCGCCGATCAGGCCGACCAGATCAAGGAGAACGTCCGATGAGCACCCTCTCCTTCGCCGTCCGCGATTCGAAGACCATGCTGTGGCGCAACCTCCGGCACGTACGCCGCTATCCCTCCATGACCCTCAACCTGCTGCTCACGCCGATCATGCTGCTGCTCCTCTTCGTGTACGTCTTCGGAGGCGCGATGAGCGCGGGCATCGGCGCCGGCGCCGACCGCTCCGACTACATCGCGTACGTCGTCCCCGGCCTCCTGATGATGACCGTCGGCAGCACGGTGATCGGCGCAGCGATCTCCGTGTCGATGGACATGACCGAGGGCCTCATCGCCCGCTTCCGCACGATGGCGGTCTACCGCGGCTCCGTGCTCATCGGGCACGTGGTCGGCAGTGTGCTGCAGGTGCTCGCGAGCCTGGTCCTCGTCAGTGCCGTCGCCGTGGCCATCGGCTTCCGGTCCACGGACGCCACGGCCGTGGAGTGGCTGGCCGCGTTCGGACTGATCTCACTGTTCGCCCTGGCGCTGACCTGGATCGCGGTCGGCATGGGCATGGCCAGTCCGAACCCCGAGGCCGCCAGCAACATGGCGACGCCGCTGATCCTGCTGCCGCTCGTCTCCAGCGCGTTCATCCCGGCCGACACCATGCCGGGCTGGTTCCGGCCGATCGCCGAGTACCAGCCCTTCACCCCGGCCACCGAGACGCTGCGCGGGCTGCTGCTCGGCACCGAGATCGGCCACAACGGGTGGATCGCGGTCGCCTGGTGCGTAGGCCTGACCGTGCTCGGCTACCGCTGGTCGACGGCGCGGTTCAACCGCGATCCCGACTGACGGCCATGACCGTGCGGGCCGCCTCCCGCAACTCGTCGCGCCCCAGGGCGGCGTACTCCGACACCGCGTCGGCGTACGCCGCCCCGTCGGCTTCCCCGGCCGCCCGCCGGGCGCGCTCCGCCGACATCGTCGGCTGGTAGTCGCGCAGCACCCGCAGCCGTTCCGCCAGCGCCACCATCCGTACGGCCGAGGCGTCCGCCGAGGCGAGCCCCGCCACGCCGAGGGCGTGCAGCACCGTCCCGGACACGGGGAGGTCCAGGGGTGAGCCGGCCGGAGCGGAGAGCATGGTCCGCAGTCCCTGCCGGAGCCGGGTGACGGGTTCCGCGACGAGTTCGAGGCGGCCGGCGTACGCGTGCGCGGTCACCGCCGCCGACTGCAGTTGCAGCACCCACCGGTCCAGGAAGGGATCGCCGCCGTGTGTCGGGCCGGCGCCGGTCACCCCGTCCAGGGCGCCGCGCCACAGGCCGAGCCCGACCTCCGTCAGTCCGCGGGCGAGCGCGATCTCGGCGCGGGCACCGAGGTCGGCGCTGTAGGAGTCGTCGTTGCGCGTGATGCCGACGGCCTCCGCCTGCCGCAGCCAGTGCTCGGCCTCGTCGGGGTCGCCGCGCTGCAGACAGGCGAGGACCAGGCCGCCGCGTACGCCGATGGAGTCGTGCGTGTCGCCGAGCCGAGGCAGTGCCTCCAGCGCCGCCTTGAGGTGCCCGTACGCGGCGTCCCCCCGCTCCGACTGCAGGTACAGCTCGCTCAGCCGGGCGTGGCCCAGGACCTGGAGGAACGGGTTGTCGACCGGCGCCAGCGCTTCGATGATCCGGCGGGCCGAGGCGAGCGCGCGGTCGATGTCGTGCTCGTACTCCCAGACGTAGGTGGCGGCGCACTCGGCGACACCGGCGAGCAGCGGCTGCTCGTCGGCGCACAGTTCCCGCAGTACGTCGTAGTCGGGGGGCCGCATCGCCGGGACCGCGCTCAGCACCACGGCGATGGCCCGGAGCAGTGTGTCCGGCGGGGCCGCGGGGAGCCGCCGCAGGGTGACGAGCTGGCGTACGGCGACAGGGCCGTACCCCATGAACAGGCTCACCGTGCACAACACCGCCGCCGCGCGGGCGACTTCGACGTATGCGGGCTCGGGACGGTAGTGCGACAGGGGCGGGCCGGTGTCGGCGGCGAGGGCGGCGAGGCGCGGGTAGCTGGAGCCGGTGGACCACAGGGCGGTCAGGACGGCGGTGAGGGCGGCGAGGGTGGGGCCGTCGTCGCGGGCGAGGGCGTACCGCAGGGCCGCTACGAGGTTGTCCTGCTCGGTCCTGATCAGCTCCCAGGCGGTGCGTGGTTCCGGGCCGAAGATCCAGTCGTGGTACGTGACTCCGAAGTCCCGTGCCCAGGTGAGGAACCGGCCGACGGCCATCTCCTCCTCGCCCGCCTCGGCGCACCGGGCCGCGCTGAACTCCCGTACGGTCTCCAGCATTCCGAAGCGCACGCCGACCGGGGTGTCGGTGACGGTGAGCAGCGACTGCCCGGCCAGTTGCTCCAGCAGGAGCAGCGGGTCCTCGCCGAGGACCCGCTCGACTGCTTCGCCGGAGAATCCGCCGGGGAAGACGGACAGCGTGCGCAGCGCGGCCCTGGCCTCCTCGTCGAGCAGGTTCCAGCTCCAGTCGACGACGGCGTGGAGGGTGCGGTGGCGTTCGGGCACGTTCCGGGCCCCGCCGCGCAGGAGCGCGAAGCGGTCGCCGAGGCGGCGGGCTATCTCCTGGACCGACAGGACGCGTACCCGTGCGGCGGCGAGTTCCACGGCGAGCGGCAGTCCGTCGAGGTGGCGGCACAGCTCGGCCACGGCGTCCGGCGGCAGCTGCACACCGGGCCGGGCGGCCCGCGCCCGCTGGGTGAACAGTTCCGCCGAGGTGTCGGGCCCGAGTTCCGGCAGCGCGTACACGGCCTCCGACGTGAGGCCCAGCGGGGCCCGGCTGGTGACGAGGACCCGCAGGTCCTTCGACGACGACACCAGGGCCTGTACGAGGCCGGCGGCGCCCCGGACGACCTGTTCGCAGTTGTCGAGGACCAGCAGGGCGGGTCCCGGGCCGAGCACGCCGAGGACGCCGGACACCGGGTCGGCCGCGGTGTGGGCGGCCATGGCGCCGTGCCGGCCCTCGCCCGCGCCGAGCGCGGAGGCCACCTCGGCCGTCACGTCCTCGTCCGCGGTGACGCCGGCGAGCGGCACGAAGTACACGACGCGCTGCTCCGCCCGGCGGCTGACGGCGTGCGCGAGCCGGGTCTTGCCGAGGCCGCCGGGGCCGACGACGGTGACGGCGCGGGAGGTCTCCAGCAGCCGCCCCACCGCCGCGATGTCCTCGTCGCGCCCCAGCAGCTGGTTCGGCTCGTGCGGCACACCGTGCCGGACCACGGGAGCCTCGCCGCGCAGCAACTCCCGCTGTACGGACCTGAGTCCGGCGCCCGGTTCCGTACCCAACCGGTCGCGCAGGTCGCGGCGGTAGGCCTCGTACCGGACCAGGGCGGCGGACGGGCCCGCCGTCGCCGCTTCGCCGCGCAGCAGTTCGGCGAGCACCTCCTCGTCGCGCGGATGTTCCGCGGCGGCCACGGCCAGCGGTCCTGCGGCCTCCGCGTGGCGTCCGAGGCGGGCGAGCGCGAGGGCCTGCGCGCGGACGAGGGTGCCGTGGACGGGGGCGCGTTCGGCACGCAGCGCGGCCACGGGGTCGTCGGGGTCGCCGTCCCGGTCCGGGGTGCCCGGCCACAGCGCGAGCCCGGCCCCGGCGGCGGCCAGTGACGCCGCGTGGTCCCCGGCCCTGGCCCGTTCGGCGCTCGCGGCGGCGTGCAGCAGCAGGGCGGAGCTGTCCACCTGGTCCTCGGCGAGGCCGAGCCGGTAGCCGGTCGGGGTGCTGACGACGAGGTCGGCGCCCAGCAGCGCCCGCGCCCTGGACACGAGGACCTGCAGCGCCTTTCCCGGCCGTTCCGGCAGTTCGTCCGGCCGCCACAGCCCGGCCACCAGGCGCTCGGTGCCGCAGCCCGTGCGCGGGTCGCCCGCGAGGAGCGCGAGGAGGGCGCGCAGGCGGGGCGCGGTGACCTCCTGCCCGCGACAGGCGACACGCGGCAGCAGGATCAGGTCGATGGTCACGCGTGCACAGTAGCCAAGGCGGGCCCGCCGGAGCCCCGGCCGCGGCCCCTCACCCATGCACGGGCTCGCGCACGGTCATGCACGGGCTCGCGCACGGTCTAGTCGCGGCGCCGGAACAGTCGCTTCAGTGCGTAGACGACGGCGAAGGCAACCGCGAGGGCGATGGCGCCCATCTTGAAGTTGCCGTTCGCCCCGTCGTCGCCGTTCGCGGAACTGCCGCTGCCGGACGAGGAGTTGCCGTCGCCGGACGAGGACCTGCCCGGCACGCTCCCCGCCTCGACGGAACTCCCGCTGCCCTCGCTCCCGTACAGCAGGGTGGATCCGTCGGGGGTGTACGTCACCGACTCGCCCTGCCGCTGCAAAGGCACGTTCAACTGCGCCTGGCGCTTGGGCTTCCCGTTGTTCCACTGGTACGCGATACCGCCGAAGTAGCCGCGTACGGCGAGCTGCTTGCCGTCGGGCGAGAACGCGCCGTCGGTGACCCAGAGGCCGATGTCGGCGGTGCGTTTGAAGGTGTTGGTGCCGGAGGCGGACAGTTCGGCGGGCCCCTCGTACAGGCCGCCGCCGTCCTCGTTCTTCGAGACGATGTAGACCCGGCCGGTCTTGGGGTGCACCATCAGCGCCTCGGCGTCCCGGGCCCCGTCCGCGTACTTCACGTCGTACTGCGTGGCGCGGATCGTCTGGTCCTTCAGCTCCTTGGGCTCGGGCAGCTCGTAGATCCACACGTGGTCCCAGGTGCCGCCGAGGTTGTCGCCGATGTCACCGACGTACAGATGGCCGTTCGGCCCCATGGAGACGGCCTCGACGTCCCGGGGCCGTCCGACGCCCGACATGGTGACGGTCGCGACGGTCTTGCCGGTCCTGCTGTCGACGGCGTAGAGGAAGGCGCCGTCGTCGCTGTCGTTGTGGGTCCAGTAGACGCCGGGGTGGGCGCGGGAGGCGACGAGCCCGCTGGACTCGGTGATCCGGGGGTCCTCGATGGTGAACCCGTCCGATCCGTCGTCGTCAGCGGCGACGGCGGGTGCGGCGGACATGGCGAGCACCCCGGTGAGAAGGGCCCCGGCAATCAGAACGAACGAGCGACGCATGCCCCCAGCCTGCCACCCCGCCGACGGTTCGGCGGGCGTGTCCAGCTTCACACCCCGGCCCCGCCGGTGATCGTCCATCATGAGCGGATGCTCAGGTTCATGCCCGTCGGTGATTCGATGACGATCGGAAGCGCCGGCGAACACACGTGGCGCTACCGGATGTGGCAGCACCTGCGCGCGACGCACGGGGCCCCGTTCCAGATCGTCGGCCCCCGGGAGACGCTGTACGACAAGGCGACGGGCGCGGCCGACTCGTACGAGTACGCGGACCCGGACTTCCCCCGTGCCCACCTCGCCGGGTGGGGCGAGGGCTGGTACCACCTGGGCCCGCTGATAGCCGACGCGGTACGGGCGTCGCGGGCGGACGTGCTCCTGGTCTCCCTGGGCCTGATAGACCTCGGCTTCTACACGAACGCGACGCAGACGTCGGAGAACGTCCGGGCGTTCGTCACCGAGGCCCGCTCGGCGAACCCCCGCATCGCCATGACGCTCCTCCCCGTGATCCCCAACATAAGGGCGGAATCGGACGCGCCCTTCGCCCGGGAGGTCACCCTCTTCAACGACCTCCTGGCGAAGACGACGGCGAACCTGAACGAGCCGGACTCCCCTCTCCTCCTGGCCTCGCTCCCCCACGGATACGACATCCACACGGACACGTACGACGGCACCCACCCCAACGCGTCGGGCGAACACAAACTGGCGGCGGCGTTCGCGAAGACGATGTGCGAGAGCTGGGGCGTGGGCACCCCGTACGAGTCCCACCTGGCCGAATCGGCCTGACCGGATCCGCCGGTCTCCTGGTCACCGTGCGTATCGTTGTACCGCGCGGTTGTACTCGTCCGAGGGCAGCCGGGGAGGAGCGCCACGATGACCGTCCTTGAAGACAGGATCGAGATGGCCGACGAGAGCAAGGGCCTCACGCTCGACGTGCTGTTCGAGCAACTGGAGCGGATGCCCGTCCCCGAGGGATACAAGGTTGAGATCGTCGAGGGGGCCATCTTCATGTCGCCGCAGCGTGACACTCACTGGGAGATCATCGCGGACCTCTACGAGCAACTCCGGACCAAGTATCCCCGGAAGCGTGTGAAGTCCGACGTACGTGTCGACTACCCGGGCAAGCTCAACGGCTTCGCCAGCGATGTCACGTTGATGGCCGAGGGGGCCTCAAAGCCCGAAACCGGTTACTGGCGCTGCCGGGACGTCCAGTTCGTCGCCGAAGTGATCTCCAAGGGCACCGCGGCCAACGACTACGGCCCCAAGAAGACCGCGTACGCCCTCGCCGAGGTCGCCGTCTATCTCATCGTCGACCCGTACCAGGGCAAGTGCCACCTCTACACCCAGCCCAAGGACGGGGAGTACTTCGCGGAACTCTCCGTCATCTTCGGCACGGACATCGACATGACGAACACGATCGTCGACCTCACGCTGAAGACGGACGAGTTCCCCCGGGACTGACGCCGCAAAGCCCCATGAACACAGCGAGACTTGCGTTCCTGCGACCGGCTCAGGCCAGGCGTCACCTACCACGAGGTCATCGGTCACAGTCCATGGCGAGCGGTTCAAACGGCGGAAGACGACATGCGACGAAGCCGCCTGTGGGCAACGGCACGTGCGAGATCGGCGCGGGCGCCTTCAGTGAACGGATGGTGCGGGCCCAGGACTCGTCCGTAGCCGACGAGAACGGACTGAAGGCAGGCAACCGCGTCGGTGCGAACCGGGCTCTGCAGTGCGAGAGCTCGGTAGCGTCCCCACCACAGGTACAGCGAGCGATTGTCGGGAAGCAGGCGCGGCAGGTCTGCCAGCACACGGTCGTGCAGCGCGAGAGCTTCCTCGTTGCGGCCGACCCGTTTCCGGCTGTGCAGGGCCTGCGCCTCGTCCAGCCGTCCGGCCACCTCCAGCGCGTAGCCGAGGGCATTGACCGCGAGGAGTGTCTTGGGGTGGTCAGAGCCCAACGTTGCGCATCGGATCGCGGCATACCTCTCGCGCAAAGACACGGCGAGGTCACACCGGCCCGCTGTCTGGTATGCGTGCGCCTGCACAGTCAACGCTTCGAGCGTCTCGTCTGCTTGACCAGAAACCAGTTGCTCATGGTCCGTGAGAACGCTCTGCCCCAGACCGCAAGCCCGATACAACTCCGCCTTGGCCAAGAGCAGCCACACATCCGCAACAAGCTGTTCGCGCTTCTGAAAGGCGAGCGGCTGCCTGGGCAGGGCCCCGATCACCAGGGGGCTGTCCGGCGCTGCGGGCAGCGGTTCCGGTGGTTGCTCTCGTATGTCACGGGCGGCATACCATCCTCCGGCGCTGAGCACCGCGGCACTGGCGGTCGACGCGAGGGCGAGTGTCACGTCGGCTCCCGCGCCGGCCGACGTCAAAGCGATCCAGGGCAACCCGAAGGCCAAAAGAGTGGCCAGGACGACCACAATCCAGCGAGATCCATGCCCCACCGCTGACCTCCGAGTCCAAGCCGCTCCACGCCGCCACGCGACTTACGCCAGAGTGCCCACTCCATGCGCACGTCACCACGGTTTGTCGCAAAAAGGAGGCACTCAAGTCACTTCGATCACTCCGAGGTACTTTCCCGCGCAGCAGCCGTCAGACCTGCGTCCGCCCCACCATCAGCACCTTGATCGCCACTCGTGCGCCATCGATCTCGTACGTGACCCTGTACGCGCCCACCCGCAGCCGTCTCAGGTCGGTGCCGCTCAGCTTGCTGCTCTCGGGTGGCTCGGGCTGGAGGGCGAGGGCGTTGATCGCCTGGACCAGGGGCTTGATGGCTTCTCCGTCGCGCGCCTTGAGGCGTCGTAGGCCGGCCGCCGCAGCCGGTTCCCAGATGATCGTGAGCCTCATGAGGCCTTGCCTCTCAGCATGTCCTCGACCTCGGCCTGCGTAAGGGTGCCGCCGTCGGTCGACTTCGCTCGCAGCGCCGTCGCGAGGTCGGCGAAGTCGATCGCGAGAGCCTGGGCGTCGACGTCCGGGGCGGCGTCGACGAGCGCCTGCGTCCACCAGTGGTCGAGGAACGCCTCGAAGGCTGAACCTTCGGAGATGGTCGCCAGTTCGGCGTCGAGGTCCGGCAGCCGGTCGGAGCGGACGGCAGCGCGGATCCCCTCAAGGTTGCGCGCAACCACCTGCCCGCCGAAGCCCACGGCCTCACGCGCCTCCTGAAGGATGTCGCTCCATGCCGCCATGTCCCTGGTCCTCTCCGAGGCCGCCTTCTCCGCTGCGGCAGCAGCGTATGACGCGCTACCCACCGGAGACACACTCCTGTACGCGCGTCCGCCACTGTTCGGAGAGCGAGAGCGCCAGCGGCTGGAGTGTCACCTCGTACGCCGCCGTCGTGCGGCAGCGGAGGCAGTGGGTTTCGTCTGTTCGGGGGCGGAAGACGTGTTCGCTGCCTGGGCCCGGGCAGGTCACGAAGTCTCGGCGGGGTGGGGTCGTGGGCCGCTCCGGCTGTGGGGTGGGGGCGGGTGCCTGCGTCGCCGGGAGTTTTTGGAGCAGGCGGTGGCGCAGGAAGCCGACCGCCGAGCGGATGCCGTCCGTCGGCAGGCCCGTCGTCAGGGCGCGGCGCAGGTCCGCCGCCGAGACGCCCCTGCGCAGCCACTCCGCCGCCGCACCCGCCAGCAGCCGCGCCTCGCGCACGCCCAGGAGCAGGTCCCGGTGCACATACCGCAGGGACAGCAACACGCCTTCCGCCTCGGCCAGTTCGGGCGTGTGCTCTTCCGTGTCGCCTTCGGGTGGGGGGTGGGGAAGGTTCTTCTCTTCCAGTTCTTCTTTTTGGGGAGAGTCACCGACCGGCCGTTCCCCCGGTCCGCCGACCGTCGGTGGCCGCTCACCCGGTGGCGCGACGGCCACCGCCTCCCCCACGCGGGCCCCGGCCGCCTCCTCACGCGTAAGGGTGACGTTGGCGAGGAGTTGTTCCGTGACCCAGCGGCCCCGCGCGCCCTGCTCACGCCACTCGTGCAAGTAGCCGCACTCGGCGAGGAGTTGTTTGGCCTTCTGGTACGCCCGGCCCTTCATGCCCAGCCTGCCCGCGTGTTCGCTGAGCGGCCTGGGGTCGGCGGCCTCCGGCAGCCCCTGCACGTACAGCAGCAGGATCTTCGCGTCGCTGTTGAGCCGCGAGTGCCGTACGACGTCGTGCGATGCCTTCGTGTAGCGCCGAACCGGCGCGATAGCATGACGAAGCATTTCTGGTGGGACCTGTTCTTCCACTGGTGGTGAAGGTCCTCGGGCGGTGTTGGTAGCACCTCCGGGGACCGCTCCGCATGCGAATGCGCACGGAGTGTGATGTCGCGATCACGGTACATGACCGATCACGCGACTCACGACCTCCGCCAGCAACCCCGCCTCCACGAACGGCACTTCGGGCGTCGGCTCCGACCGCCAGTCCAACGGCCAGGTCAGCCCGTCCAGCGCGGGCACCCCCACGTACGCCCAGCCCCGCGCGTCCCGGCCCAGCGCCCGCACGCCGTTGGGCCAGCGGTGGCCGGTGGCACTTTGCGGGGGCAACAGGAAGTACATGTACCGGCATCCCGTTGACCCGCGGACGATCGGGCCGGCCTGAAAGTCCGTGAACTGGATGAGTTCGTAAGCCACTTGTTCTGCGAGTACGCCCGCGATGCGCACGGCGTCGAAGTGGATACCGGCATGGCGCAGGCCGTGACCGGAGGCCGGGATCCAGGGATGCACCCTGCCCGGTGCGGTTTCCGAGTTCATGGAGCACATGCTTACGGCCGCTCACATACTGTGACCAGGGTTACGCAGAGTCCGTGCACGGCTGTGCACGGCTGTGCATTTGGGGAGGTCGTTGTGCACTCGGGTGAGCGAGGTTCCAGCACCCTGGAGATGTTCGGCTCGTTGCTGCGGTTCTTCCGCGAACGGGCCGGGATGACGCAGGAGGGGTTGGGTGGGCAGGTCGGCTATTCCAAGTCCCAAGTGGCAATGGTGGAGCGAGGTGAGCGGCCTCCCAAGGGACGACTCGTCGCAATCGCGGATGAGGCACTAGGTGCACAAGGTGCACTTCTCGCGGCGGGCAAGCAGTTGCAGACCAGTCGCTTCCCCGCATGGTTCGAGGACTACGCCGAGTTGGAAGCGAAGGCCGCCGCCATCAGCATGTACGCGAACCATGTGGTTCCCGGGATGCTCCAGGCGGAGGGATACGCACGCGCGATCTTCAACTGCCACTGCCCGCCGTTGGAGGACGACGAGGTCGAGGCCCGAGTATCGGCCCGCCTCGAACGTCAGAAAGTCCTGCAGCGCAAGCCCGCACCGCTCGTCGACTTCGTACTGGAGGAGCACACACTGACGCGACCTCTGGGCGGCCCCACGGCCCTCAAAGAACAGCTGAGCCACATGCTTGAACTCGGGCAACGGCGCAACGTCGGGATCCAGGTGATGCCGCACAGCCGCGAGGTCCACGCCGGGCTGAACGGTCCGATGATCCTGGTGGAGACCGCCGAGCGAGACCGACTGGCGTACGTAGAGGGCCCGGGCGGAGGCTACTTCGTGGACCAACAGCCCAACCTGGGGGACCTTTTCGCGCAGTATGGCATTCTGCGAGCTCAGGCACTCAGCCCCGAGGAGTCGACGAAGTTGATCGAACGAGTGGCAGACGCACTATGAACACGGACCTCAAGTGGTTCAAGAGCAGCTACAGCGGCAGCCAGGGCGGCGAATGCCTGGAGATAGCCATACCCCAGACCGCCTCCCTCCCCACGATCCTCATCCGGGACTCCAAAACCCCCAACACCCCCACCCTCACCATCGCCCCGGCGACATGGTCCGCCTTCCTCCCGTATGCGGCCACGTACGGAAGTGATCAGCCCAGCCCGCAGTGATCGAGTGCGGTACGAACCCGGTCGAGCCCTTCCGCCCGCCAGTGGTCCCGGTCGGGCATCTGGTCGGCCCCGCGCCAGCGCCAGGCCGAGAACAGCGCCCAGTTCAGGGCGCGGCACCGGTGCACCAGGTCAGGGTCCGCACCCGCATAGCGCCTCCCCACTTCCTCGGGCGCGTGGGCGAGGTCGAACTCGACCGGCCCGCGGCAACACGTGCCGAGGTCGACGAAGAGCGGCCCCCGCCTCGTGTTCAGGAGATTTCCCGGATGGGGTTCGCCGTGCAGCAACTGCTCGCCGGCTCCGCCGACGCCGATCGCGGCGCTCAGTTCGCTCAGGGTGGTGCTGAGGAGTTCCCGGTCGGCGTCGGACAGCTCGGGGGACCGCCTCCGGTCGTCCACCTCCCTCGACGCCACGGCGACTCGGTCGGTGAAATGCGGTGCGGCGGCCAGATCGATCCGGCGCAGGGCGGCATGGTGCCGTGCGAACGCGTCGGCGTAGTCGGCCGGGGCGATCTCCGTGCCCACGGGTTCGTAGTAGGTCCAGAGCGAGATGGCGAAGTCGTCACGCAGGTGGACCCGGGGGTCGACCCGGGGATCGAGCTCGGCAACTGGCGCGTCGACGTCGACGAGACGCCGTGCGACCTCCACCTCGAACGCGGAATCGGCCAGATGCCCCAGGGGCGCGACGCGGGCGAGCACGTCGCAGGGAAGCAGGCGCAGCGCGACACGGTCCGAGTTGTGGACGACGATCACCTCGTCGACCCGTAAGCCCAGCTCCGAAGCGACCGCCCGCCCTGCCGCGACGGCACGACGAAGATCCAGTGACTCCACACCGTTCCCCTTCATCTGCTGAGCACACACCGCACACGACCCGCCCCCCTGGCGCACGCCTAGCGGTCTGGACATAGCCATACCCCCGGACACGGACCGCCTCCCCGCACAGCCCCCATCCTTCGCATGCCGCCGCGTACAAAGGTGTTGTACGTTGACCGTATGGCCGCAAAGCGCAGCATGATCACCTTTGCCACGGACCCGGAGACCAAAGAACGCATCCGCTCCTACGCGGAAGCGGCGGGAGTCGATGTCAGTACGTACGTCATGGCCGCGGTGGGCGCCGCGATGGCTCACGACGACCAGGTCGCCCGGACGTTCGCGCCCCTCGACGACCTGATCGCCGAGACGGAGGCGCAGGACGCCACGACCGGCCGGCCGCCGAAGGAGCACGGACAGGACTCGGTACCGGATACCGAGCGCGAGGAGATCTCCGCCTCCCTGGACGCCTTCTTCGGTTCGAGCACCAGGCACAGGGGCGTCGCATGACAGCTGTGGTCTACGACGCCGGGATGCTGATCCATCTGGAGCAGGGCCGGAAGAAGGCCGTGAGCCTGCACCAGGAGATCCTTCGACGCGGAGGGCACCGGCCCATCGTCCCGTTGCCCGTGCTCGGGCAGGTCTGGCGGCCTGGAGCCGGGAACTACACCTGCATCAAGCCCGTGCTCGCAGGGTGCACGGTGTATGCCGCCCGGGACTCACGACCCCCGCTGTTCACCGCCAAGGGGTGGGACGACCCGCTCCACGCCTGCCGGCCGTGCGTGGCGGGACACACGGAGGCCGACGGCAAGCGCGTGGGCGCGCTCGGCGCCCGGGCCAAGCTTCCCGCGAAGAAGGACTTCGACGTCGTGGACGCGTTGGTGCTCGTGATCGCCGCCCATCACGGCAGAGCCCTGATCGTCACCACCGACCTCGACGATCTGCTGGCCTACCGGGAAGCTCTCGGTGAGCATCACATCGGCATCTGCCATCCGGACACTCCCCAACGGATTCTCTGACGTCGTGGACCTACGAAAGGCCTCCCGGCGCAACGAAGACCCTCGGCAGAACCACCAAGGTCGCCATCCGGACCGTCGGCACGTCAATCCCGACGCCACCGACGCCACGCCAGATCCGCCATCACCGCAGTCGGCAAGGACGGATTCGACGCCGCCGCTTCCGCCGTCCGGCAGTCCGTGTCGGTGAGCAGTTCCGTGATGATCTCTGGCGGGAGGGCCGGGTGAGCGGCGGCTGTCGGTCTTGCCTGGCTGTCCTTCAGGCAGGCGAGCAGTGCCGCGACCGGGGCCGCGCGATGCCGGGCGATCTCGCGGAACGCCTTCTGCACCGGTGGTTCGTGCCGGGTCAGTTCCTCCAGCAGGGCCGGGGTCGCGTCCGGGTTGGCCGCCACCTTGGCCAGGACACGTACGCCGTGGCGTTCGACCATGACCCGCAACTGCGCCTCGGTGAGTCCGGGGTGGGGAGCCACGGCCTTGACCACCTTCGCGTCGGGGTCGTCGGCCAGCCGGTCGCGTATCCCGGGCGGCAGGTCCCGCCGGTGGGCCACGAGCATGCGGGCCGCCGGGTCCGGTGACGACGCGAGGTCTTCGATCTCGACCGGTGAGGCCGCGGCGACGCGGGGCAACAGCGTGGCGCCGGCCTTCGCGGTCGCGGCCAGGCCCGTCAGTACGTCGAGAGGTGCGCGCGGATGGTGCGCGAGCGCACGGCGCACCGCGGGGTCGCGGTCGTCGGCCATCACCCGGATCAGGGCCTCGTCGAGCGCGGGATTCCCGGCGATGTCCGTACGGACACCGGGAGTCGGGTCCGCGGCCAGCCGCACGTACGCCTGCCGGGGCAGGTCCTGGCGGGTGGCGAGCGCCCAGCGCAGCAGCATCGACGGGTGGTCCGCGAAAGCGGCGACCGACTCGGCCGGGGTGGCGGGGTTGCGCAGCGCCGCCTCCCGCGTGCGGTGGACGGTGGACTCGTGGGAGCCGTCGCAGGAAGCCCCCGCCGACAGCTCGCAGTCGGGGCGCGAGCACTGCGGATCGTGGACGAAGGGGATCTCCTCCCGGTCGCACACCAGGCACCCGCGCGCGGCCGGCCGTCCCTCTCCCGTCAGCAGCGTCGCCAGCTCGGCGGGAGGTGTCGCCTCGTTCGCCGCGACCGCCCTGCGCACCTCGGCGTGCGGATGCGTCGCGAGCCTCGCGGTGACGTCCGGGGTCGTCGTCCACAGGGCCAGCTCGGCGACCACCCGTACGTCCGGGTCCGCCGCGAGCGTGTCCACCACGTCGGGCGGGAGGCGGGGGCAGGCCGCCAGTTTCTCCCGGCGCCCGTGGCTCGGGTCCGTCGCCAGGAGTCGCGCCCATTCCGGGCGGCCGGCGCCTCGGTCGAGCAGTGCGAGGGCGGCATCGGGCCGGGCAACGGGGTCGATGTCGGCGGCGGTCAACCGGCCCTCGTACGCGAGCCGCACCGCGCTCTCCTCGACGCGCTCGACCAGCGCGACGGCCTGCGCACGGCTGAGGTCCCCGCGACAGGCGAGGTCGTCGGCGAGGTCGTCGTCCGCGAGGGAGATCAGCCGGTCGACCAGTTCGGGCGGCAGAGCCGGATTGGCGGCGAGCCCGCACAGGAGGTGATGCACAGGAGCATCCTGCCTCACGCTCACGTACCGGCCCCGGTTGTCGGACCCCGTTGTCAGACCCGACCCCTACTCTTCGGATCACCGTCAACGCGGCCTCTCGTGCCGCCCGTTGGAAAGAGTGCCGATCCGTGCGTGTTCTGCCGAAGACCGACGTCGACTATCCGCCGATGCTGCTCGTCCGTACCGACTACCGCGACGACGACGCCTGGCAGCGCGTGCTGGCCGCCCTCGACGCGCCCTGGGTCTTCGACGAGGACGACGAGGACAACGGCCGTCTCAAGGAGGACATCGTCCGCGTGGACGACCCGGCGTGGGCGGACGCGACCCCCTTCGACGTCCTCGCCGCTCTCACCGCGACCGAGGACGGGGCCGGGGCCGGGGCCGGGGACGGGGAGGCTTCCGCCGAGTGCGGGTGGCCGGTGGTCTTCCTCGCCGACCGCGCCAGCATGGAGGGCCCGGAGCCGACGCTCCTCGCGGTGAGCCCCGACCCGGAGGAGCAGACCGCGCCGTACCGCATACCGGCCCTGGAGACCCCGCACGCGATGCACTGCAACCTGGCCATCGCGAACATGGACTTCGACGAGTTCGGCGGCTAGGGCCTGTCTGACAATTCCCGTCGTCGCCCGGCAGACGGGAATTGTCAGACAGGCCCTAGCCCCCTGGCCCCCGTCCCGGCGTTCAGCGCGGAGGGAGGTGTTGCCTAGAGCGCACTCGACCACGTTGGCTGTGAACCATGAAGTACACGCAGCTGGGACGCACAGGACTCAAGGTCAGCCGACTCGTCCTCGGCACCATGAACTTCGGTCCGCAGACGGACGAGGCCGACAGTCACGCGATCATGGACACGGCACTGGACGCGGGCATCAACTACTTCGACACCGCCAACGTGTACGGCTGGGGCGAGAACAAGGGCCGTACCGAGGAGATCGTCGGAAGCTGGTTCGCCAAGGGCGGGGAGCGGCGCGACAAGGTCGTGCTCGCCACCAAGGTGTACGGCAACATGGCCGCCGAGGGCGACGCCTGGCCCAACCACGACAAGCTCTCCGCGCTCAACATCCGGCGCGCGGTGGACGCCAGCCTGAAGCGGCTGGGTACCGACTTCATCGACGTCTACCAGTTCCACCACATCGACCGCAGCACCCCGTTCGAGGAGATCTGGCAGGCGATCGACGTCCTGATCCAGCAGGGCAAGATCCTGTACGTCGGGTCCTCCAACTTCCCCGGCTACAAGATCGCCCAGGCCAACGAGATCGCCGCCCGCCGCGGCGGCACCATCGGCCTCGTCAGCGAGCAGTGCCTCTACAACCTCGCCGAGCGCCGCGCCGAGATGGAGGTCGTCCCGGCCGCGCAGGAGTACGGGCTCGGCGTCATCCCGTGGTCGCCGCTGCAGGGCGGTCTGCTGGGCGGTGTCCTCAAGAAGGAGATCCAGGGCGGGCGCCGGGCGAGCGGCCGGGCCGCCGACACCCTCGCCGACCCCGCGGGCCGCGCACGGATCCAGTCGTACGAGGATCTGCTCGACAAGCACGGCATCGAGCCCGGCGAAGCGGCGCTGGCCTGGCTGCTGACCCGGCCCGGCGTCACGGGCCCGATCGTCGGCCCGCGCACCGCCGAACAGCTGGAGTCCGCGCTCCGAGCCGTCGAGCTGGAGCTGAGCGACGAGGTCCTCACCGGCCTGGACGAGATCTTCCCGGGCCCGGGCCCGTCCCCGGAGGCCTTCGCCTGGTAGCCCCAGCTGGGACAGCCGACACCTTGATGGGCCGCCCCGAGAGGGGCGCCCTGAAGGGGCGCGGGGCTGTGTCCATACGCGGCTCCGCCGCGGGGCGCGGCCAGCCACAGCGGACCGTCAGCCGACAACGGTCCCCCTTCACCGCCCGCGGCAGCGACCGCGTCACCCGCCGACGGCCGCCGCCAAAGCCACCACGACGAACATCAGCACCAGCACACCGGCCATGATCCGGTTCCGCGTCTTCGGGTCCACACACCGAGCGTAACCGCCCGCCCTCAGTCCACCCTGCCTCGGGGTCCGCCCGCCGGCCCGCCGAGGGGCCACCGCGCCAGTACCTCGTACCGCGGCTGCTCCCCCGGCACCCCCGACGCGGGCAGCCGGCTCCGCATCAGGCACAGCTCGCCCACCGTCCAGGCCCGCCCCTCGAATCCGTCCAGCGCGGACACGTACGGGGCGAAGTCCGCCGACTCACGGTTGCTGCGCGCCAGCGTGAGGTGCGGCCGGTAGGCCCGGTGCTCCTCCCGCGTCACTCCCGCCCTGCGCCCCGCCGCCACCGCCCGGTCGGCGAGCAGCGCCAGGGTCCGTACGTCGCCCGTGACGCCCGCCCACAACGCCCGGCCCCCGAAACGGCCCCCGGCACGCAGGGAGAGGGAAAAGGGTTCCGTCCGCCGCGCCGACCGCTCCAACCGGACCGACAGCTCCGGTACGAGCCCGTCGTCGACCTCTCCGTAGAACGCGAGCGTGAAGTGCCAGCCGGGCCGGGTGGTCCAGCGCACTCCGTCGTCCGCCCCCGGCAACCGCCGCAGCCCGTCGACCGCCACACCGAGCTCGCCCGTCACATCCTCAGGCGGCAGCACAGCGGCAAAGAGTCTCATGCGCCAACCCTGCCACGGCCCGGCCTACGACTACGGGGCAAGGGCGGTGGCGCAGCCCCGCCCTTGAGGGGCGCGGGGAACTGCGCGACCAGCCCCCACCGGGCCGGGCCGGCACACCGACCCGCAGGCCCCCAAGGACAGGGGCGCAGCCCCGTCTTCGAGGGGCGCGGGGAACTGCGCGACCAGCCCCCACCGGGCCGGGCCGGCACTCCGACCCGCAGGCCCCGGGGCCCAGATCCGCCAGCTGCCCGGAGGGCTTACGCCGCCGTCGCCAGCACCCGCTCCCGCGGTACGAACCGGACCTGCGGATGCCCGTGGTGCCAGCCCACCGACAGGCGCAGGCCGCCCACCCGGGCCAGCGCAAGGCCGACCGTCGCCGCCGCCAGCGCCGAGACGACTCCGCCCATGGCGAAGCCCACCCGGGGCCCGTACGCGTCCGTGATCCAGCCGACCACGGGCGCGCCCAGCGGCGTACCGCCCATGAAGACCATCATGAAGAGCGCCATGACCCGGCCGCGCATGGCGGGGTCGGTGCCCATCTGGACAGCCGTGTTGGCCGTGACGTTGACGGTCAGGCCGGCCATCCCGATGGGGACCATGAGGGCGGCGAAGAGCCAGTACGACGGGGCCAGCGAGGCCACGATCTCCAGGACTCCGAAGGCCACGGCGGCGGCGATCAGCACACGCAGCCGGGCCGTGCCGCGCCGGGCGGCGAGCAGCGCGCCCGCGACGGAACCGACGGCCATCAGGGTGTTGAAGAGGCTGTACGCGCCCGCGCCGCCGCGGAAGACGTCGTCGGCGTAGGCCGACAGCCAGACGGGGAAGTTGAAGCCGAAGGTGCCGATGAAGCCGACGAGGACGATCGGCCAGATCAGTTCGGGGCGGCCGGCGACATAGCGCAGGCCTTCGCGGAGCTGGCCCTTGCCGCGCGGGGCGCGCTCGACCTGGTTCAGCTCACTGGAGCGCATCAGGAGCAGGCCCGCGATGGGCGCGACGAACGACAGTCCGTTGAGCAGGAACGCCCAGCCCGTGCCCACGCCGGTGATCAGCAGGCCCGCGACGGCGGGGCCGATCAGGCGGGCGGACTGGAAGTTGGCGGAGTTGAGGCTGACCGCGTTCTGGAGCTGGCCGGGGCCGACCATCTCGGCGACGAAGGACTGCCGCGCCGGGTTGTCGATCACCGTGGCGAGGCCTACGGCGAAGGCGGCGACGTACACGTGCCAGACCTGGACGTGTCCGGTGAGGGTCAGGAAGGCGAGCGCGATACCGGTGAGGCCCATCGCGGTCTGGGTGGCGAGGAGCGTGGGGCGCTTCGGCAGGCGGTCGACGAGGACTCCGCCGTAGAGGCCGAAGAGCAGCATCGGCAGGAACTGCAGGGCCGTGGTGAAACCGACGGCGGCGGACGAGCCGGTGAGGCTCAGTACCAGCCAGTCCTGGGCGATCCGCTGCATCCAGGTGCCGGTGTTCGAGACGACCTGGCCGGTGAAGAACAGCCGGTAGTTCCTGATCTTCAGCGAGCTGAACATCGAGGAGCGGGTCTTGGGGGCGTGCGGGGTGTTGTGGGCGGCAGGTGCGGGGGCGGAGTCTGCTCCGGGTCCCGTACTCAACGGCGTTCGCCTCCTTGCGTGGCGGTGCGGGTGGTTCTTGTGGTGCTGGTGGTTCTTGTAGCGCTGGTGGTGCTGGTGGTTCATGTGGTGCTGGTGGTGCGTGTGGCCTCACAGGTGTCTGCGGGGGCCCGCAGCCGCGGCGCCTGCGCCGACAGCTGCCGGTACAGGCGTCTGCAGCCGCCTACAGGTGCGCGAGCTTCTCCAGTACGGGGGCGGCCTCGCGGAGCTTGGCCCACTCGTCCTCGTCGAGGCCGTCGACCAGGGAGGCCAGCCACGCGTTCCGCTTCGTGCGGCTCTCCGCAAGCATGGCCTCTGCGCGCTCCGTCTGCGTGACGACCTTCTGGCGGCGGTCGTCCGGGTGCGCTTCGAGGCGGACCAGGCCCTTCGCCTCCAGCAGCGCCACGATGCGGGTCATCGAGGGCGGCTGCACGTGCTCCTTGCGGGCGAGTTCGCCCGGTGTGGCCGTGCCGCAGCGGGCGAGGGTGCCCAGGACCGACATCTCGGTCGGGCTCAGCGACTCGTCGACCCGCTGGTGCTTGAGTCGGCGTGACAGACGCATCACGGCGGAGCGCAGGGAGTTCACGGCGGCAACATCGTCGCCATGGGTGAGGTCAGGCATGTTCTTTAGAATAACTCATTACTCTTCCTAAAGACCACCGCGACACCCCGCGAACGACCGTGAGTCCGGCCACGCACCCGCACACCAACCCTTACTTCACCCAAACGAGTGAGACGGGCGCGGAAAGTGACACAGGACACGCCTCGGCCGCGACCCTCGTACCCATGGGGACCACTGTGCTCAGCCTGCGGATAGACGAGGAGCTGCTCGACCGGCTCCGGCAGCACGCGGCGAAAAGGGGAATGAGCGTCCAGGACTATGTCGTCCGGACGCTCATTCGCGATGACTTCGACGAGCGGTTCTCGACCGCGGTCGAGGAGACCGAGAAGTTCTACGGGGTTCCGTAGGCCCTGGGGTCGGCGCTCAGGGCCGGACCCCAGGTCGGGATCAGGTCAGGCCCAGCGCCGGCATCAGGTAGTAGAAGGCGAAGACCGCCGACACCACGTACATGGCGACCGGCACGTCCCGGCCGCGCCCGGCCGCCAGCCGCAGCACGACGAACGTGATGAAGCCCATGCCGATGCCGTTCGTGATCGAGTACGTGAACGGCATCATCAGCATCGTCACGAACGCCGGGATCGCGATCGTGTGATCGGCCCAGTCGATCTGCCGGACCGAGCCGGACAGGATCAGGAAGCCCACCGCGAGCAGCGCCGGGGTCGCGGCCTGCGACGGGACCATCGTGGCGATCGGCGTGAGGAAGAGCGCGACGGCGAACAGCGCGCCGGTGACCACGTTCGCGAAACCGGTGCGCGCGCCCTCGCCGACGCCCGCCGTGGACTCCACGAAGCAGGTGGTCGCGGACGAGGAGGTCGCGCCGCCCGCGGCGACCGCGATGCCGTCGACGAAGAGCACCTTGCTGATGCCCGGCATGTTGCCGTCCTTGTCGGTCAGCTTCGCCTCGTCGCCGATGCCCATGATCGTGCCCATCGCGTCGAAGAAGCACGACAGCAGGACCGTGAAGACGAACAGCACGCCGGTCAGTACGCCGACCTTGCCGAAGCCGCCGAACAGGCTGACCTGGCCGACGAGGCCGAAGTCGGGGCTCGCGACCGGGTTGCCGGGCCACTTCGGGGTGGTCAGGCCCCAGGAGGGCACCTCGGCGATCGCGTTGATCACCACGGCGACGACCGTCATCGTGACGATCGAGATGAGGATCGCGCCCGGCACCTTGCGCACGATGAGCGCGAGAGTCAGGAGCGTGCCGAGGACGAAGACCAGGACGGGCCAGCCGTTCAGGTGGCCGGTCGCGCCGATCTGCAGCGGCACGGTCGTCCGGGCGACGTCCGGGATACGGGAGACGAAGCCCGAGTCGACCAGGCCGATCAGCATGATGAACAGGCCGATGCCGATCGCGATGCCCTTGCGCAGGCCGAGCGGTACGGCGTTCATGACGCGCTCACGCAGGCCGGTGGCGACGAGCAGCATGACCACGAGACCGGCGAGCACCACCATGCCCATCGCGTCCGGCCAGGACATCCGGGGCGCCAGCTGGAGCGCGACGACGGTGTTCACACCGAGGCCGGCCGCGAGCGCGATCGGTACGTTGCCGATGACGCCCATCAGGAGCGTGGTGAACGCGGCCGTCAGCGCGGTCGCGGTGACCAGCTGGCCGTTGTCGAGCTGGTGCCCGTACATGTCCTTCGCGCTGCCCAGGATGATCGGGTTCAGCACGATGATGTAGGCCATCGCGAAGAAGGTGGCGAGACCGCCGCGGATCTCGCGCGGCAGGGTGCTGCCGCGCTCGGAGATCTTGAAGTAGCGGTCGAGGGCGCTGCGGGCGGACGCGGGGTCCGGCTCGTCGGGCGCAGAAGCCTTGGCGGGGGCCGAGGTGGGCATCGAGGACCTTTTTGGAGTTTCGTACGAGCAAAAGTGGCCATGGTCAGGCAGATTCAGTATGAACATATGACGGCTTTGGCGCTATCTCCGCGCGTAGACCGGTGGGGCGGCTGCACTCCCGTGCCCTGCTCGTAAGCTGTCCCCATGGCGAAGTGGACACCGACACACGAGGCACCGGAACCGCTGGAGGGGCCCGTGGTGGCCACCGTCACGGGTGGCGCGATCCTCTGGTTCGTCCTCTTCCTGGTCCAGCTGCCGTTCTACGGCTGGCTCGACGACCACGGGCACCTGTGGTGGCTGTGGACGTGCCTCGCGGGGGCGGGGCTGGGGTTGATCGGGATCTGGTACGTACGGGGCCGCGAAGCGGCGATCCGCCGGGCCTCCACGCCGTCCTCCGCACCGTAGGGGGTGACGTCTCCGGTCGTACGTCCAGTGCGGCCGGGTGGGGGTGACCCGCGCAGTTCCCCGCGCCCCTAAAAGCGGGGCTGCGCCCCAGCTTTTGCGCCTTTAGGGGCGCGAGGAACTGCGCGGCCAGCCACGACGGGCCCGCGCGCGACATGCAACGCCCGACCCCACCCCCCCAGGGGCGCGGGGAACTGCGCAATCTTTTAGGGGCGCGGGGAACTGCGCGGCCGGCCACGTCCGGGCCGCGCG
>NZ_JBHXTO010000036.1:0-72190 GCF_042677425.1 Streptomyces sp. NPDC127119
CACTTGGGGTGTTTGTTTTTTTGGGGGGGGGGGCCGCGCGGGTCGGCCCCGGTTATTGCGGGGGGCCCGGGTTCCCGCGTCACCGGGGGCCCCACGGACCGGGCTGCCTCAGCGGACGAAGACGCCCGCCTGCCCCGCCAGATCCAGGAAGTACTGCGGCGCCACACCGAGCACCAGCGTGACCGCCACGCCCACCGCGATGGCCGTCATCGTCAGGGGCGACGGCACGGCGACCGTGGGTCCCTCCGGACGCGGCTCGCTGAAGAACATCAGCACGATCACGCGGATGTAGAAGAACGCCGCGATGGCCGACGAGATCACACCGACCACGACCAGCGCGCCCGCGCCGCCCTCGGCCGCCGCCTTGAACACGGCGAACTTGCCCGCGAACCCGGAGGTCAGCGGGATGCCCGCGAAGGCCAGCAGATAGACCGCGAACACGGCCGCCACCAGCGGTGACCTGCGTCCGAGGCCGGCCCACTTGGACAGGTGCGTGGCCTCGCCGCCCGCGTCGCGGACGAGGGTGACGACCGCGAACGCGCCGATCGTCACGAACGAGTAGGCGCCCAGGTAGAAGAGCACCGACGACACACCGTCCGGTGTCATCGCGATGACACCCGCGAGGATGAATCCCGCGTGCGCGATGGACGAGTACGCGAGGAGCCGCTTGATGTCGGTCTGGGTGATCGCGACGATCGCGCCGCCCAGCATGGTGACGACCGCGACGCCCATCATCACCGGCCGCCAGTCCCAGCGCAGGCCCGGCAGGACGACGTACAGGAGGCGCAGCAGCGCGCCGAAGGCGGCCACCTTGGTCGCGGCGGCCATGAAGCCGGTCACCGGGGTCGGTGCGCCCTGGTAGACGTCCGGGGTCCACATGTGGAACGGCACCGCGCCGACCTTGAACAGCAGGCCCATGACGACCATCGCGGCGCCGATGAGCAGCAGCGCGTCGTTGCCCATGGTGTCGGCGAGGGCCGGGTTCACCGTCTCGACCGTGCCGTCGACGACCTGGGCGATGGTCGCGTACGACACGGAGCCGGCGTAGCCGTAGAGCAGGGCGATGCCGAAGAGGGTGAACGCGGAGGCGAAGGCCCCGAGCAGGAAGTACTTGACCGCGGCCTCCTGCGACATGATCCGCTTGCGGCGGGCCACGGCGCACAGCAGGTACAGCGGCAGCGAGAAGACTTCCAGCGCGATGAAGAGGGTCAGCAGGTCGTTCGCCGCGGGGAAGACGAGCATGCCGCCGATGGCGAAGAGCAGCAGCGGGAACACCTCGGTGGTGGTGAATCCCGCCTTGACCGCGGCCTTCTCGCTGTCGCTGCCCGGTACGGAGGCGGCCTGCGCCGCGAACGAGTCGACGCGGTTGCCGTGCGCCACGGGATCGAGGCGCCGTTCGGCGAACGTGAACACGCCCAGTACACCGGCCAGCAGGATGACGCCCTGCAGGAAGAGCGCGGGGCCGTCGACCGCGACGGCGCCCATCGCGGCGATCCCGGCCTTCGTGGTGCCGTATCCGCTCGCCGCGAGGGCGACCACCGCGGCGAACGCGGCGGCGAGAGCGACGACGGACACGAAGACCTGCACGTAGTAACGGGACCTGCGGGGCACGAAGGCCTCGACGAGGATGCCGATGACCGCCGCCCCGATGACGATCAGGGTGGGCGACAGCTGCCCGTACTCGATGTGCGGCGCGTCGATCTTCTGGATCGGGTCGGCCGCCGTTGTCCACAGGCTGTGGACGGCTGTAGCGCTCACTTGGCGGCCTCCACCTCGGGCTTGGGGTCCTTCTTGTGTACGTCGGACATGGTCTGCTTGACCGCCGGGTTGACGATGTCGGTGAGGGGCTTCGGGTAGACGCCCAGGAAGATCAGCAGGGCGATCAGCGGGGCGACCACCACCAGTTCCCGCACCTTGAGGTCGGGCATGGCCGAGACCTCGGGCTTCACCGGGCCCGTCATCGTGCGCTGGTACAGGACGAGTGTGTAGAGCGCGGCGAGGACGATGCCGAAGGTGGCGATGATCCCGATCACCGGGTAGCGCGCGAACGTGCCGATCAGGACCAGGAACTCACTCACGAACGGCGCGAGTCCCGGCAGCGACAGCGTCGCCAGGCTGCCGATCAGGAAGGTGCCCGCGAGCACCGGGGCGACTTTCTGCACCCCTCCGTAGTCGGCGATCAGACGCGAGCCGCGCCGTGTGATCAGGAACCCGGCGACCAGCATCAGGGCGGCGGTCGAGATCCCGTGGTTGACCATGTAGAGCGTCGCGCCCGACTGCCCCTGGCTGGTCATCGCGAAGATGCCCATGATGATGAACCCGAAGTGGGAGATCGACGCGTACGCCACCAGGCGCTTGATGTCCCGCTGGCCGACCGCGAGCAGCGCCCCGTAGATGATGCTGATCAGGGCGAGGACGAGGATCGCGGGCGTCGCCCACTTCGAGGCCTCCGGGAAGAGCTGGAGGCAGAAGCGCAGCATCGCGAAGGTGCCGACCTTGTCGACCACCGCGGTGATCAGTACGGCGACCGGGGCGGTGGACTCCCCCATGGCGTTGGGCAGCCAGGTGTGGAGCGGCCACAGGGGCGCCTTCACCGCGAAGGCGAAGAAGAAGCCCAGGAACAGCCATCGTTCGGTGTTGGTCGCCATGTCCAGCGAGCCGTTGGCCCGCGCCTCGGCGATCTCCTGGAGCGAGAAGTTCCCCGCCACCACGTAGAGGCCGATCACGGCGGCCAGCATGATCAGGCCGCCGGCCAGGTTGTAGAGGAGGAACTTCACGGCGGCGTACGAACGCTGTGCCGCCGCGTGTTCGTCCGAGCCCGCGTGGGCCCGGTCCCCGAAGCCGCCGATGAGGAAGTACATCGGGATGAGCATGGCTTCGAAGAAGATGTAGAAGAGGAAGACGTCGGTGGCCTCGAAGGAGATGATCACCATCGCCTCGACGGCGAGGATCAGGGCGAAGAAGCCCTGGGTCGGCCGCCACCGGCTGCTGTGGGTCTCCAGCGGGTCGGCGTCGTGCCAGCCCGCGAGGATCACGAACGGGATGAGCAGGGCGGTCAGCGCGATGAGCGCCACCGCGATGCCGTCCACGCCCAGCTCGTACCGCACCCCGAAGTCCTTGATCCAGGAGTGCGATTCGGTGAGCTGGTAGCGGTCGCCGTCGGGGTCGAAGCGGACCAGGACGACGACGGCGAGGGCCAGGGTGGCGAGCGAGACGAGCAGCGCCAGCCATTTGGCCGCGGTGCGGCGGGCGGCCGGCACGGCGGCCGTGGCGATCGCCCCGATCGCCGGGAGGGCCGCCGTCGCTGTCAGCAGAGGAAAGGACATCGGTATCAGACCGCCCTCATCAGCAGGGTCGCGGCGATGAGGATCGCCGCACCGCCGAACATCGAGACGGCGTACGAGCGCGCGTAGCCGTTCTGCAGCTTGCGGAGCCGTCCGGACAGACCGCCCATCGAGGCCGCCGTGCCGTTGACGACCCCGTCGACCAGGGTGTGGTCGACGTACACCAGGGAGCGCGTGAGGTGCTCGCCGCCGCGCACCAGGACGACGTGGTTGAAGTCGTCCTGGAGGAGGTCGCGGCGGGCGGCCCGGGTGAGCAGGGAGCCGCGCGGGGCGACGACCGGGACGGGACGGCGCCCGTACTGGAGCCAGGCGAGGCCGACGCCGATGACGAGCACGACCATCGTGGAGAGGGTGACGGTGGTCGCGCCGATCGGCGGGTGTCCGTGCGCGTGCTCGGTGACGGGCTCCAGCCAGTGCAGGAAGCGGTCGCCGATGCCGAAGAAGCCGCCCGCGAAGACCGATCCGAAGGCCAGCACGATCATGGGGATCGTCATGGACCTCGGCGACTCGTGCGGGTGCGGCTCGTGGCCGTGCTCGTCGGGCTGCCAGCGCTTCTCACCGAAGAACGTCATCAGCATCACGCGCGTCATGTAGAACGCGGTGATGGCCGCGCCCAGCAGGGCCACGCTTCCGAGGATCCAGCCCTCGGTGCCGCCCTTGGCGAAGGCGGCCTCGATGATCTTGTCCTTGGAGAAGAAGCCGGACAGGCCCGGGAAGCCGATGATGGCGAGGTAGCCGAGGCCGAACGTCACGAAGGTGACCGGCATGTGCTTGCGCAGGCCGCCGTACTTGCGCATGTCGACCTCGTCGTTCATGCCGTGCATGACCGAACCGGCGCCAAGGAAGAGCCCGGCCTTGAAGAAGCCGTGCGTCACCAGGTGCATGATCGCGAAGACGTACCCGATCGGGCCGAGGCCCGCCGCGAGGATCATGTAGCCGATCTGCGACATGGTCGAACCGGCGAGCGCCTTCTTGATGTCGTCCTTGGCGCAACCGACGATCGCACCGAAGAGGAGCGTGACCGCTCCGACGACGGTGGTGACGAGCTGGGCGTCCGGCGCGGCGTTGAAGATCTCCCCGGAGCGGACGATCAGGTACACACCCGCGGTCACCATGGTCGCGGCGTGGATGAGGGCCGAGACCGGGGTCGGGCCCTCCATCGCGTCGCCGAGCCAGGACTGCAGCGGCACCTGGGCGGACTTGCCGCACGCGGCGAGCAGCAGCATCAGCCCGATGGCGGTGAGCTTGCCCTCGCCGGTCTCTCCGGTGGCCTCCAGGACCGGCCCGAAGGCGAAGGTCCCGAAGGTGGTGAACATCAGCATGATGGCGATCGACAGGCCCATGTCACCGACGCGGTTGACCAGGAAGGCCTTCTTCGCGGCGGTCGCGGCACTGGGCTTGTGCTGCCAGAAGCCGATGAGCAGGTACGAGGCGAGGCCCACGCCCTCCCAGCCGACGTACAGCAGCAGGTAGTTGTCGGCGAGGACGAGCAGCAGCATCGCCGCGAGGAACAGGTTCAGATAGCCGAAGAAGCGGCGGCGGCGCTCGTCGTGCTCCATGTACCCGATCGAGTACACGTGGATGAGCGAGCCGACGCCGGTGATCAGCAGCACGAACGTCATCGACAGCTGGTCGAGCTGGAAGGCGACGTCCGCCTGGAAGCCCTCGACGGGGATCCAGCTGAACAGGTGCTGTGCGAGGGCCCGGTGCTCCTCGTCCTTGCCCAGCATGTCGACGAAGAGGATCGCGCCGATCACGAAGGAGGCGGACGCGAGGACCGTGCCGATCCAGTGGCCGACGGCATCGAGCCGCCTGCCGCCGCACAGCAGTACGGCCGCTCCGAGCAGAGGCGCTGCCACCAGCAGCGCAATCAGGTTGTCCACGATTCAGCGACCCCTTACAGCTTCATCAGGCTGGCGTCGTCGACCGAGGCCGAGTGGCGGGAACGGAACAGCGACACGATGATCGCGAGCCCGACCACGACCTCCGCGGCGGCGACGACCATCGTGAAGAAGGCGATGATCTGGCCGTCGAGATTGCCGTGCATCCGGGAGAAGGCGACGAACGCGAGGTTGCAGGCGTTGAGCATCAGCTCGATGCACATGAACACCACGATCGCGTTCCGCCTGATCAGGACGCCCGAGGCGCCGATCGTGAACAACAGGGCGGCGAGATACAGGTAGTTGACGGGGTTCACTTCGCGGCCTCCTCTTCACGGCCTTCGCGGCCGAGCCGCTCCCCGGAACGCTGTTCGAGCGCCTTCAGGTCCTTGATGGCCTGGTCCGACACATCGCGGATCTGACCGCGCTCGCGCAGCGTGCTGATGACGGTCAGTTCGGACGGCGTGCCGTCCGGGAGGAGACCGGCGATGTCCACCGCGTTGTGCCGGGCGTACACGCCGGGTGCGGGCAGCGGCGGAAGCTGCTTGTTCGCCCGTACGCGTTCCCCGGCCAGCTCGCGCTGGGTCTTGGCCCGCTCGGTGCGCTCGCGGTGGGTGAGCACCATGGCGCCGACGGCGGCCGTGATGAGCAGGGCGCCGGTGATCTCGAAGGCGAAGACGTACTTCGTGAAGATCAGGGCGGCCAGGCCCTCCACGTTGCCGCCGGCGTTGGCCTGGGCCAGGCCCTCGAACTCGTTCAGCGACGCGTTGCCGATGCCCGCGCACAGCAGGACGCCGAAGCCGAGGCCGCACAGGAGGGCCAGCCAGCGCTGGCCCTTGATGGTCTCCTTCAGGGAGTCCGCCGCGGTGACACCGACGAGCATGACCACGAAGAGGAACAGCATCATGATCGCGCCGGTGTAGACGACGACCTGCACGATGCCCAGGAAGTAGGCACCGTTGGCGAGGTAGAACACCGCCAGGATGATCATGGTTCCGGCGAGGCAGAGCGCGCTGTGCACGGACTTCTTCATGAGGACGGTGCACAGGGCGCCGATCACGGCGACCGTACCGAGGATCCAGAACTGGACGGCCTCGCCGGTGGAGGTCGAGTAGGCCGCCAGCGACGTCGTGGCGTCGGCGGCCAGGGAGCCGGAGTGCGCGGCCAGTTGCCCGGTCATCGGCCGATCACCTGCTCCGACGCCGGCTCGTCCGGACCGGAGGCGGACCCGCTCTCCTGCGGGACCTCGCCCTTGGAGACGGCGACCTGCGGCACCGTGCCCGGCGCGGCCTCCGTCACCAGCCCCCGGTAGTAGTCCTGCTCGTCCGTGCCCGGGAAGATCGAGTGCGGCGACTCGACCATGCCCTCCTCCAGACCGGCGAGCAGCTGCTCCTTGGTGTAGATGAGGTTGGCGCGGCTGCTGTCGGCCAGCTCGAACTCGTTGGTCATCGTCAGCGCGCGCGTGGGGCACGCCTCGATGCACAGGCCGCACAGGATGCAGCGGGCGTAGTTGATCTGGTAGACGCGTCCGTACCGCTCGCCCGGGGAGTAGCGCTCCTCCTCGGTGTTGTCCGCGCCCTCCACGTAGATGGCGTCGGCGGGACACGCCCAGGCGCACAGCTCGCAGCCGACGCACTTCTCCAGGCCGTCCGGATGCCGGTTGAGCTGGTGCCGGCCGTGGAAGCGCGGTGCGGTGGTCTTCTGCTGCTCCGGATACTGCTCGGTCAGCCGCTTCTTGAACATGGCCTTGAAGGTCACGCCGAAGCCTGCGACGGGGTTCTGGAAACCGGGTTTGGTCTCCTTCTGCTCATCAGCCATCGGACGCCTCCTTTCCGTCACGAGGTCCATCAGATCCGTCACTGTCAGTATTCACGCCACCACTGACAATCAACTCCCGTTCCCGGCGCGGGCGGCGCCTGGGCACCGGCGGCAACTCCTGTCCGGGCAGCGGCGGCACGGGATAGCCGCCCGCCATCGGGTCGAAGGCGGCGGTTTCGTCCAGCGCCTCCCGGGCGCCCTCGGCGTCCTTGCGTTCGCGGAACATGTCGGCGACGAACGACAGCAGCAGCAGGACGAGGACGCCGCCGCCCACGTACAGGGCGATGTCGGCGAAGTCGTAGTTCTCGTTGCGCAGGGTCCGTACGGTCGCCACGAGCATCAGCCAGACCACGGAGACCGGGATCAGGACCTTCCAGCCGAGCTTCATCAGCTGGTCGTAGCGGACGCGGGGCAGCGTGCCGCGCAGCCAGATGAAGAAGAACAGCAGCAGCTGCACCTTGATGACGAACCACAGCATCGGCCACCAGCCGTGGTTGGCGCCCTCCCAGAAGGTGCTGATCGGCCAGGGGGCCCGCCAGCCGCCCAGGAAGAGCGTCACGGAGACCGCCGAGACGGTCACCATGTTCACGTACTCGGCGAGCATGAACAGCGCGAACTTGATGGACGAGTACTCGGTGTTGAAGCCGCCGACCAGGTCGCCCTCGGACTCCGGCATGTCGAAGGGGGCGCGGTTGGTCTCGCCGACCATCGTCACGATGTAGATCAGGAACGACACCGGCAGCAGGACGACGAACCAGCGGTCCTCCTGCTGGGCGACGATCTCCGAGGTGGACATCGAGCCGGAGTACAGGAACACCGACGCGAACGCGGCGCCCATGGCGATCTCGTAGGAGATCATCTGCGCGCACGAGCGCAGGCCGCCGAGCAGCGGATACGTGGACCCGGAGGACCAGCCCGCGAGCACGATGCCGTAGATGCCCACCGAGGCGACCGCGAGGATGTAGAGCATCGCGATCGGCAGGTCGGTGAGCTGCATCGTGGTGCGCTGGCCGAAGATCGAGATCTCGTTGCCGGCCGGCCCGAAGGGGATCACGGCGATCGCCATGAAGGCCGGGATCGCCGCGATGATCGGCGCGAGGACGTAGACGACCTTGTCCGCGCGCTTGACGATCAGGTCTTCCTTGAGCATCAGCTTGATGCCGTCGGCGAGCGACTGGAGCATGCCCCAGGGGCCGTGCCGGTTGGGGCCGATGCGCAGCTGCATCCAGGCGACGACCTTGCGCTCCCACACGATGGAGAAGAGCACGGTGAGCATCAGGAAGGCGAAGCAGAACACCGCCTTGATGACGACGAGCCACCAGACGTCCCGGCCGAAGACGGAGAGGTCCTCCGCGGCCAGGTAGACCGGCGCGGTGAGGTTCGGGGTCATGCCTCCACCTCCTTGGGGGCCTCGCCGGCGAGCGTCGCCGGTCCGATGCGGACGAGTGCGCCGGGGGTCGCACCCGTGTCCGAGGCGACGCCTCCCCCGGCGGAGTTCAGCGGGAGCCAGACCACCCGGTCGGGCATCTGCGTGATCCGCAGCGGGAGTTCGACCGCTCCCGAGGGCCCGGTGACGGCCAGCGTGTCGCCGTCCTTGACGCCCGCCTCGGCGGCCGTGGCGGGCGACACGCGCGCGTGGGCCTCGTGCCGGGTCCCGGCGAGCGCCTCGTCGCCCTCCTGGAGGCGGCCCTGGTCGAGCAGCAGCCGGTGTCCGGCCAGCACGGCCTCACCGGCGGCGGGCCGCGGCGACTGCGCCGCGGTCTCCAGCGGTTCGGTGGCCCGCGGCCCGTCCCAGGCGCCGAGCCGGTCCAGCTCCGCGCGCACGGTCCGCAGGTCGGGCAGTCCGAGGTGGACGTCCATGGCGTCGGCCAGCATCTGCAGGACGCGCGCGTCGGTGGGCGCCACCCGGCGGGTCATCTGGTCGGGCTTGAGAGCGGCCTCGAAGAGACGTGCCCGGCCCTCCCAGTTGAGGAAGGTGCCCGCCTTCTCGGCGACCGCGGCGACCGGGAACACGACGTCCGCGTGCTCGGTGATCTCACTGGGACGCAGTTCGAGGGAGACCAGGAAGCCCACTTCGGACAGGGCCGCACGCGCGCGTGTGGGGTCGGGGAGGTCGGCGACCTCGACGCCCGCCACGACGAGCGCGGAGAGTTCGCCGGTGGCGGCGGCCTCGACGATCTGTCCGGTGTCGCGGCCGTGCCGGTGCGGAAGCGCGCCGATCTTCCAGGCCCCGATGACCTCGTCCCGCGCGCGCGGGTCGGTGGCCGGGCGTCCGCCGGGCAGCAGCGAGGGCATCGCCCCCGCCTCGATCGCGCCGCGTTCGCCTGCCCTGCGCGGGATCCACACCAGCTGGGCGCCGGTGGCGGCGGCGGCCCGTACGGCGGCGGTGAGCCCGCCCGCCACGGAGGCCAGCCGTTCACCGACGACGATCACGGCGCCCGCCAGGCGCAGTGCCTCGGCGGCCTTCGCCCCGTCGTCCTCCAGACCGGTGCCGGAGGCGAGCGCGTCCAGCCACGCGGTCTCGGTGCCGGGGGCGGCCGACAGCAGGGTGCCGCCCGCCTTCTCCAGGCCGCGGGTGGCGTGCGTGGCCAGTGAGAAGGTCTGCTGACCGTGTCCGCGCCACGCCTTGCGGAGCCGCAGGAAGACGCCGGGCGCCTCCTCCTCGGACTCGAATCCGGCGAGCAGGACCGCGGGCGCCTTCTCCAGGGCCGTGTACGTGACGCCCGTACCGTCGAGGTCCCGGCCGCGGCCGGCGACGCGGGCGGCCAGGAAGTCGGCCTCCTCGGCGCTGTGCACGCGCGCGCGGAAGTCGATGTCGTTCGTGTCGAGGGCCACGCGCGCGAACTTGCTGTACGCGTAGGAGTCCTCGACGGTCAGCCGGCCGCCGGTGAGGACGCCGGACCGGGAGCGGGCCGCCAGGAGTCCCCGGGCCGCCGCCTCCAGTGCCTCGGGCCAGGAGGCGGGCTCCAGCTCACCGGACGCGCCGCGCACCAGGGGTGTCGTCAGCCGGTCCCGCTGCTGCGCGTACCGGAAGCCGAACCGCCCCTTGTCGCAGATCCACTCCTCGTTGACCTCGGGGTCGTCGGCCGCGATGCGCCGCATGACCTTGCCGCGCCGGTGGTCGGTGCGGGTCGCGCAGCCGCCGGAGCAGTGCTCGCACACCGAGGGCGAGGAGACGAGGTCGAAGGGCCGCGAGCGGAATCGGTACGCCGCCGAGGTGAGCGCCCCGACGGGGCAGATCTGGATGGTGTTCCCGGAGAAGTACGACTCGAAGGGGTCGCCCTCGCCGGTGCCGACCTGCTGGAGCGCGCCCCGCTCGATCAGTTCGATCATGGGGTCGCCCGCGACCTGGTTGGAGAACCGGGTGCAGCGGGCGCACAGCACGCACCGCTCGCGGTCGAGCAGCACCTGGGTGGAGATCGGGACGGGCTTCTCGTACGTCCGCTTCTTGCCCTCGAAGCGGGACTCGGAGTCGCCGTGCGACATGGCCTGGTTCTGCAGCGGGCACTCGCCGCCCTTGTCGCAGACGGGGCAGTCCAGCGGGTGGTTGATGAGCAGCAGCTCCATCACACCCTTCTGGGCCTTCTCGGCGACAGGAGAGGTGAGATGGGTCTTGACGACCATGCCGTCCGTGCAGGTGATCGTGCAGGACGCCATGGGCTTGCGCTGGCCCTCGACCTCGACGATGCACTGGCGGCAGGCGCCGGCCGGGTCGAGGAGGGGGTGGTCGCAGAAGCGGGGGATCTCGATGCCGAGCTGTTCGGCGGCGCGGATGACCAGGGTGCCCTTGGGCACGCTGATCTCGACGCCGTCGATGGTCAGCGAGACGAGGTCCTCCGGCGGGACCGCCGCTTCCCCGCCTCCGGAGGGAGCGCTCGTGGTCACGGTCATGCGTTCACCTCCGTGTGCTTGTCCTTGTCGGCCCAGACCGTCGATTTGGCGGGGTCGAAGGGGCAGCCGCGACCCGTGATGTGCTCCTCGTACTCCTCACGGAAGTACTTGAGGGAGGAGAAGATCGGTGAGGCGGCGCCGTCGCCGAGGGCGCAGAAGGACTTGCCGTTGATGTTGTCGGCGATGTCGTTCAGCTTGTCGAGGTCGGACATGACGCCCTTGCCGGCCTCGATGTCGCGCAGCAACTGCACGAGCCAGTAAGTCCCTTCGCGGCAGGGCGTGCACTTGCCGCAGGACTCGTGGGCGTAGAACTCGGTCCACCGGGTGACGGCCCGTACGACACAGGTCGTCTCGTCGAAGCACTGGAGTGCTTTCGTGCCGAGCATGGAACCCGCGGCGCCCACTCCCTCGTAGTCGAGGGGGACGTCGAGGTGCTCGTCGGTGAACATCGGGGTCGAGGAGCCGCCCGGCGTCCAGAACTTGAGGCGGTGTCCGGCCCGGATGCCGCCGCTCATGTCGAGGAGCTGACGGAGGGTGACGCCGAGCGGGGCCTCGTACTGGCCGGGGCTGGTGACATGGCCGCTGAGCGAGTAGAGCGTGAAGCCCGGGGACTTCTCGCTTCCCATCGAGCGGAACCATTCTTTGCCCTTGTGGAGAATCGCGGGAACCGACGCGATCGACTCGACGTTGTTCACCACAGTGGGACAGGCATAAAGTCCCGCGACCGCAGGGAAAGGGGGACGGAGTCGCGGCTGCCCACGGCGGCCTTCGAGCGAGTCGAGGAGTGCGGTCTCCTCACCACAGATGTACGCGCCCGCGCCCGCGTGCACGGTGAGCTGGAGATCGAGTCCGCTGCCCAGGATGTTCTCCCCTAGGTAGCCCGCCTCGTGCGCCTCGCGTACGGCCTCGTGCAACCGCCGCAGTACGGGGACGACTTCACCCCGCAGATAGATGAACGCGTGCGAAGACCGGATCGCGTAACAGGCGATCACGATGCCCTCGATGAGGCTGTGCGGGTTCGCGAAGAGGAGCGGGATGTCCTTGCAGGTCCCGGGCTCCGATTCGTCGGCGTTGACAACCAGATAGTGAGGCTTTCCGTCGCCCTGGGGAATGAACTGCCACTTCATTCCCGTCGGGAATCCCGCGCCGCCGCGACCGCGCAGTCCGGATTCCTTCACGTACGCGATGAGGTCGTCCGGTGACATGGCGAGCGCCTTGCGCAGGCCCTCGTACCCGTCGTGCCGCCGGTAGGTGTCCAGCGTCCAGGACTTGTCCTCGTCCCAGAAGGCCGACAGCACCGGTGCGAGCACCTTCTCGGGGTCCGCTCCGGTCTCCGGCCGGGAGGTGCCCCCGTACTGAGTGGACAAGGTCATCACTCCCCCTCCTCGGCGGCGGGCCCGGCCGGGTGGTCCGGGTCGGAGGCCGACGTGTCCTGCGGTGCGTCGTGCGAACTGAGGTGCTTGGACGAGGGCTGGCCCGACGGCGACGGGTCGGCCGGTGACGGGTCGGCCGGAGCCCCGTCACGGGAGGAGCCGGGGGCCGTGGACGATCCGGCGGCCTTGGACCCGCGCGGATGCACCACGCGCGCGGGACCCGTCTCCCCCTTGGCCAGCCGCAGACCCACCAGCGAGGCGGGGCCCGCGCCGCCGCTCGCCTCGACCGCGCCGGGGCGCTCGTCGGGGAAGCCCGCCAGGATGCGGGCGGTGTCCTTGAAGGTGCACAGGGGGGCGCCGCGGGTCGGCTCGACCTCGGTGCCCGCGCGCAGGTCGTCGACGAGGCCCTTCGCGCTGGCCACGGTCTGGTTGTCGAAGAACTCCCAGTTGACCATCACGACCGGCGCGAAGTCGCAGGCCGCGTTGCACTCGATGTGCTCCAGGGTGACCTTGCCGTCGCCGGTGGTCTCGCCGTTGCCGACGCCCAGGTGCTCCTGGAGGGCTTCGAAGATCGCGTCGCCGCCCATGACCGCGCACAGCGTGTTGGTGCAGACGCCCACCTGGTAGTCGCCGCTCGGCTTGCGGCGGTACATGGAGTAGAAGGTCGCGACCGCGGTCACCTCGGCCGTGGTGAGGCCGAGCATCTCCGCGCAGAACCGTTGCCCCGTGCGCGTGACATGGCCTTCCTCCGACTGCACGAGGTGCAGCAGCGGAAGGAGGGCGGACCGGGAGTCCGGGTAGCGGGCGATGACCTCGCGCGCGTCCGCTTCGAGCCGGGTCCGGACGTCGGCCGGATAGTCGGGCGCGGGCAGTTGGGGCATGCCCAGGCTGACACCCTGCGGCTGTGTGCCCTGTGGCTGTACGCCCGGCCCGGAAGGAATGGTGGTCACCGGTCGACGCCTCCCATCACGGGGTCGATGGAGGCGACGGCCACGATGACGTCGGCGATCTGGCCGCCCTCGCACATCGCCGCCATGGCCTGCAGGTTGGTGAAGGACGGGTCCCGGTAGTGGACCCGGTAGGGGCGGGTGCCTCCGTCGGACACGACGTGCACCCCGAGTTCCCCCTTGGGTGACTCGACGGCCGCGTACGCCTGTCCCGGCGGGACGCGGAAGCCCTCGGTCACCAGCTTGAAGTGGTGGATCAGGGCCTCCATGGAGGTGCCCATGATCTTCTTGATGTGGTCGAGCGAGTTGCCGAGGCCGTCGGGGCCGAGCGCGAGCTGGGCGGGCCAGGCGATCTTCTTGTCGGTGACCATGACCGGACCGGGCTCCAGCCGGTCCAGGCACTGCTCGACGATCGCGAGCGACTGGCGCATCTCTTCCAGCCGGATGAGGAAGCGCCCGTACGCGTCGGCGGTGTCCGTGGTCGGGACGTCGAAGTCGTACGTCTCGTAGCCGCAGTACGGCTGGGCCTTGCGCAGGTCGTGCGGGAGGCCTGCGGACCGCAGGATCGGTCCTGTGGCGCCGAGGGCCATGCAGCCGGTCAGGTCCAGGTGGCCGACGTCCTGCATACGGGCCTTGAAGATGGGGTTCCCGGTGGCGAGCTTGTCGTACTCGGGAAGGTTCTTCTGCATCTTCTTCACGAACTCGCGGATGTGGTCCACCGCGCCCGGGGGCAGGTCCTGGGCGAGGCCGCCGGGGCGGATGAACGCGTGGTTCATGCGCAGGCCGGTGATGAGTTCGTAGATGTCGAGAATGAGTTCACGATCGCGGAAGCCGTAGATCATGATCGTGGTGGCGCCCAGTTCCATGCCGCCGGTGGCGATGCACACCAGGTGCGAGGAGAGCCGGTTGAGCTCCATCAGGAGCACCCGGATGATCGTCGCGCGGTCCGGGATCTGGTCCTCGATGCCGAGGAGCTTCTCGACGGCGAGACAGTACGCGGTCTCGTTGAAGAAGGACGTCAGGTAGTCCATGCGCGTCACGAAGGTGGTGCCCTGGGTCCACGTCCGGTATTCGAGGTTCTTCTCGATGCCGGTGTGCAGGTAGCCGATGCCGCAGCGGGCCTCGGTGACCGTCTCGCCCTCGATCTCCAGGATGAGCCGGAGCACGCCGTGGGTGGACGGGTGCTGGGGGCCCATGTTGACGACGATGCGCTCGTCGTCGGCCCTGGCCGCGGTCTCGACGACCTCGTCCCAGTCGCCACCGGTGACCGTGTAGACGGTTCCCTCGGTGGTCTCCCGCGCCGATGCCGACTGCGCGTCCGCCGACTGCGCGCTCGTTGACTGCGTGCTCATGAGTACGACCTCCGCTGGTCCGGAGCCGGGATCTGGGCGCCCTTGTACTCGACGGCGATACCGCCGAGGGGATAGTCCTTGCGCTGCGGGAAGCCCTGCCAGTCGTCCGGCATCATGATCCGCGTCAGCGCCGGGTGACCTTCGAAGACGATGCCGAAGAAGTCGTACGTCTCGCGCTCGTGCCAGTCGTTGGTCGGATAGACCGAGACCAGGGACGGGATGCGCGGGTCGCTGTCGGGGGCACTGACTTCGAGGCGGATCAGCCGGTTGTGGGTGAGCGAGCGCAGGTGGTAGACGGCGTGCAGCTCGCGGCCCTTGTCGGCCGGGTAGTGCACCCCGCTCACCCCGGTGCAGAGCTCGAAGCGCAGGGCCGGGTCGTCGCGCAGGGTCCTGGCGACCTGGAGCAGGTGCTCGCGCTCGATGTGGAAGGTGAGCTCGTCGCGGTCGACGATCGTCTTCTCGATCGCGTTCTCCGGGACCAGTCCCTGTTCCTCCAGGGCGCCTTCCAATTCGTCGGCGACCTCGTCGAACCAGCCGCCGTACGGGCGGCCGGCCGGGCCGGGGAGGCGGATCGAGCGGACCAGGCCGCCGTATCCGGAGGTGTCGCCGCCGTTGTTCGCGCCGAACATGCCGCGCTGGACGCGGATCTCCTCACCGCCGTCGCCGCGTTGGCCCGGGAGGTTGGAGGCGCCGAGGTCCTTCTCCGGATCGGCGCCGTTCGTGCCGTTGCCGTTCGCGTCGCTCACCGCAGCAGCCCCTTCATCTCGATGGTGGGGAGCGCCTTGAGCGCCGCTTCCTCCGCCTCACGGGCCGCTTCCTCGGCGTTCACGCCGAGCTTCGAGGACTGGATCTTCTGGTGGAGCTTGAGGATCGCGTCCATCAGCATCTCGGGCCGCGGCGGGCAGCCCGGGAGGTAGATGTCGACGGGGACGATGTGATCGACGCCCTGCACGATCGCGTAGTTGTTGAACATGCCGCCCGAAGAGGCGCAGACCCCCATGGAGATCACCCACTTGGGGTTCGGCATCTGGTCGTAGACCTGCCTCAGAACCGGTGCCATCTTCTGGCTGACACGCCCGGCGACGATCATCAGGTCGGCCTGCCGCGGCGAGCCGCGGAAGACCTCCATGCCGAAGCGCGCCAGGTCGTAGCGGCCCGCCCCTGTCGTCATCATCTCGATGGCGCAGCAGGCGAGGCCGAAGGTGGCGGGAAAGACGGACGACTTGCGCACCCACCCCGCGGCCTGCTCGACGGTGGTCAGCAGGAAGCCGCTCGGCAGCTTTTCTTCGAGTCCCATGCTCAATGGCTCCTCTGTCCCCTATACGGGGCTCAGTCCCTTGCGGGGGTCAGTCCCATGCGGGGCCCTTACGGGTGTCGGTCCCATACGGGTTCAGTCCCATTCCAGGCCGCCGCGCCGCCACACGTACGCGTAGGCGACGAAGACGGTGAGCACGAAGAGCAGCATCTCCACGAGCCCGAAGACCCCGAGCGCGTCGAAGGTGACGGCCCAGGGATAGAGGAAGACGATCTCGATATCGAAAATGATGAAGAGCATCGCCGTCAGGTAGTACTTGATGGGGAACCGCCCGCCGCCCGCCGGCGTGGGGGTCGGCTCGATCCCGCACTCGTAGGCCTCAAGCTTGGCCCGGTTGTATCGCTTTGGACCGATAAGCGTGGCCATGACCACGGAGAAGATCGCAAAGCCTGCCCCGAGGGCTCCCAGTACGAGGATGGGCGCATACGCGTTCACCGCTCCTCGCTCCTCTCAGTCGGCATTGACTGCTGGCGGTTGCATCAGGCGTCGCCCCTGCTCCACGAACCTCACGACGGTCGTGAGATGTGCGGAACCCCGTGCGGCTCACACGAAGATCGCGCACATGTGAAGCAGGTCACAAGCCCAACTGCCCCGCATCCTATGCCTGCCGGTCTGTGATCTGCGACACGGGGTACGACAACGCCTTTGTGATCTCCACCACCCGGCGAAGGATCATGAAGTCGGATGAGTGCCGATCTTCGTACGAGAAGCGTCCGAGTGATCACCAGAGGTGACATTCCCGCTCGTCGTCGCTGGTCCGGGCCTTGGCGCACTATCAAGCCAGCCGGATCCAAGGCAAATTGGTGTTGGACCGGGTCGCTTGATAGAGGAACTCGTTCACACGTCGGGGGGAGTTGGGACGTCCGTTGTGGACGGCGCGGGCGCGTGCATCCGTTCACGAGCGGAGGGCGGCGTCGACCCGATCCGGGACCACCCTCCGGATCGGCGCCGAGTCTCCCCACGATCCGCACGCGCAACGCGCCCGCCGGGGCTACCGTTCCGTGACGTGCGTCACATCGGTAACAGGCCGGAAACAACCGGGCTTGGCCAACCGGCTCAACGAGTGGTAGGTCGCGGGCAATTCGGACGTAACGCGAAAAGACCGTGATCACAGGCGCGTCGGGCACTGTCCACAATGCCCGTTACGGCGTCAATAAAGGACGTCACGACCCCGATTCGCGGGACCGTTGAACAATTGTGGCGCACCACACGTTTCTTGAAGGTATGGAGGAGCCCCTGATACCGGTTGTCCCTATGTCCCACACCGCTCACATACGAAGCCACCGGAAACCCCGGCCTCGCAGCAGTTCGGCGCTCGCGATGCGCGCCGGAGTTGCCGGTGGCGTCCTCGGCACCCTGGCAGTGGCCGGTGCCGCCGGAACGGCCAACGCGGCCGAGCCGGTGACCCAGACCATCGAGCTGCCCACCCTCACGGCAGACATGACCGCTCAGGTCGCCGAGTCCGCGGAGGTCACCCAGCAGGCCGCGGCCGACTACCAGCTGCGTGCCGAGCGTGACGCCGCTGCCCAAAAGGCCGCGAAGCAGGCCAAGTCGGACCTCGCGGACGCGAAGAAGAAGGCCGAGGCCAAGGAGAAGGCCGAGACGGCCCGCAAGGAGGCCGCCGAGCGCGCCACCCGCTCCGCGGGCCGCACGACCCTCACGACGGCCTCCACGGCCGCCAGCAGCAACGTCGCGGCTCCCGCCAGCGGCAGCGTCGCGACGGTCATCGGCTTCCTGAAGGCTCAGGTCGGCGACGCCTACGTCATGGGCGCCTCCGGTCCCGACGCGTGGGACTGCTCCAGCCTGGTCCAGGCGGCGTTCAAGCAGGTCGGTGTCGACCTGCCGCGCGTCTCCCAGGACCAGTCCGTGGCCGGTACCCCGGTCTCGCTGTCCAACGTCCAGGTCGGCGACATCCTGTACTGGGGTGGCGCGGGCTCGGCGTACCACGTGGGCGTCTACATCGGCGGCGGCCAGTACCTGGACGCGGCGAACCCGTCGAAGGGCGTCGTCATCCAGGATCTGTCGGGCTACCCGGCGAGCGGTGCGGTCCGGGTGCTCTGACCTTCGGTCACACGCCTTCGGACGTCACGTCCTGAATGCTTTTGTGGGCCGTTTCCCCGGCGGGGGAAACGGCCCACAAGCATGCGCGCGTACAGGGGAAGCAGGCGTGCGTACAGGCACGGGAACGGGGCCCTGGCGGGCCCCGCGTCCCGTCAGGCCCTCGGGGCCACCTTCGTCAGGCCGTTGATGATGCGGTCCATCGCGTCGCCGCCCGTCGGGTCCGTCAGGTTGGCGAGCATCTTCAGCGTGAACTTCATCAGCACGGGATGCGTCAGACCGCGCTCGGCGGCGATCTTCATGACCTTCGGGTTGCCGATGAGCTTCACGAAGGCGCGGCCGAGCGTGTAGTAGCCGCCGTAGGTGTCCTTGAGGACCTTCGGGTAGCGCTGGAGAGCGAGTTCGCGCTGGGCGGGCGTCGCGCGGGCCTGCGCCTGGACGATGACGTCCGCGGCGATCTGCCCCGACTCCATGGCGTAGGCGATGCCCTCGCCGTTGAAGGGGTTCACCATGCCGCCCGCGTCGCCGACGAGCAGCAGGCCCTTCGTGTAGTGGGGCTGGCGGTTGAAGGCCATCGGCAGGGCGGCCCCGCGGATCGGGATCGTCATGTTCTCCGGGGTGTAGCCCCAGTCCGCCGGCATGGAGGCGCACCACGCCTTGAGGACCTCGCGCCAGTCCAGTTCCTTGAAGGCGGCCGAGGTGTTGAGGACGCCCAGGCCGACGTTGGAGGTGCCGTCGCCCATGCCGAAGATCCAGCCGTAGCCCGGCAGCAGCCGGTCCTCGCCCGGCCCGCGGCGGTCCCACAGCTCCAGCCACGACTCCAGGTAGTCGTCCTCGTGGCGCGGGGACGTGAAGTACGTACGCACGGCGACGCCCATCGGGCGGTCCTCGCGGCGGTGCAGGCCCATCGCCAGGGACAGCCGGGTCGAGTTGCCGTCGGCGGCGACGACCAGGGGCGCGTGGAAGGTGACTTCGCGCTTCTCCTTGGAGTCGGCGTCGCCGAGCTTGGCGTGGACGCCCGTGATGTGGCCCGTGCGGTCGTCGACGATCGGGGCGCCGACGTTGCAGCGCTCGTACAGGCGCGCGCCGGCCTTCTGCGCCTGGCGGGCCAGCTGCTCGTCGAAGTCGTCGCGTTTGCGGACGAGTCCGTAGTCCGGGTAGGAGGCGAGTTCCGGCCAGTCCAGCTGGAGGCGGACGCCGCCGCCGATGATGCGGAGCCCCTTGTTCCGGAGCCAGCCCGCCTCTTCCGAGATGTCGATACCCATGGAGACGAGCTGTTTGGTGGCGCGGGGCGTCAGTCCGTCGCCGCACACCTTCTCCCGCGGGAACGCCGTCTTTTCGAGGAGCAGGACGTCAAGCCCGGCCTTGGCCAGGTAGTACGCCGTGGTGGAACCGGCCGGCCCCGCCCCGACGACGATCACATCGGCGGAGTGTTCGGACAGGGGCGCGGCGTGTTCGGAGAGGGGCTGGGACTGGGACTCGGTCACGGCGGGGTCTCCCCAAGGCTCGAAGGCTCGAAAATCTCGTAGCGCGAAGTCTCGAAATCCGCGTGCTGACGGGCACGGGACATGGGCAGTCTATGCAGCGGTACTGATCACCTGGCTGAAGGGCTGCCCCGTGAACCGAGCTCTCCCCGTGGTACACCTGCGCGTCCCCACCGACGAGGACGCCTTCGCCTGGCACCGGGCCTTCGACCACCCGGACGTGATGGAGTTCCACGGAGGGAAATCCGCCGAACTGTCCGTCTACGAGGAGTTGACCGCCCGCCAGCGCCGGCACGACGCCGAGCACGGTTTCTGCTTCTGGACCATGCTCGACGAGGAGGGCCGGGTCATGGGCTTCACCGGCGCCCAGCCGTGGCCCCACGAGTGGGGGCCCAAGGGCGAGATCGAGATCGGCTGGCGGCTCGGCCGGGAGTACTGGGGCAAGGGGTACGTGACCGCGGCGGCGCAGGCCACGCTGGAGCGGGTGCGCGCGACGGGCGTCACGAGCGTGGTGGCCATGGTGAACTCCCGCAACGAACGCTCGATCGCCGTGACCAGACGTCTGGGCATGGAGCTGGCGGAAACGTTCACCACGCCGACGTCGAAGCAGTTCGGGCACTGCTACCGGCTGGCTCTCTGAGGGGCCCGGGCCACCGGCGGCCCGCCCGCCGACGCCTTCCGGCGGGGCCCGGCAAGGGCTTACCCTGCCGGTACCGCTGGGGGTGACGTCTGTGCGCATACCACGCAAGACACCCGAAGTGCGCGTACCGCGGCTCGTCGGTCTGATGGCCGTGGACGCGCGCGAGACGGCCGAGGCGCGTGGGGTGCTCCTCGCCGCGCCCGACCGGCCCGACTTCGACCTGACGGTCGTCGACTACGTCGTACGCCAGTACCCGCTGCCCGGTTCCGAGGTGCCGCGCGGGGCGGTCGTGACGGTGTGGTTCGACCTCGGCGAGGGTGAGGGCGGCGGGGGCGCGGGGGTGCGTGAGCCGCGACTGCCCCAGCCGCCGTCGGGCGGCCTGCAGCGCGAACTCGACCCTCCGCACGACCCCTTCGCACTCCTCGGGTGAGCGCCGGGCAGCCGCCCGGAACCGCCTGCGCCGGACAGGAACTGTCAGACAGGCCCTAGTCCTGCTTGAAACCGCGGTGCAGCGCGACGATGCCGCCCGAGAGGTTGCGCCAGGCCACCTTCGACCAGCCGGCCTTGATCAGCCGCTCGGCGAGGGCGGGCTGGTCGGGCCATTCACGGATCGACTCGGCGAGATAGACGTACGCCTCGGGGTTCGAGGAGACCGCGCGGGCCACCGGCGGCAGCGCGCGCATCAGGTACTCGGTGTAGACCGTGCGGAACGGCGCCCAGGTCGGGTGCGAGAACTCGCAGATCACCACACGTCCGCCGGGCTTCGTCACCCGGTACAGCTCCCGCAGCGCGGTGTCCGTGTCCTGCACGTTCCGCAGGCCGAAGGAGATCGTCACCGCGTCGAAGGTGTCGTCCTTGAACGGCAGCTTCGTCGCGTCGCCCGCCGTGAGCGGCAGCCAGGGGTGGTTCTTCTTGCCGACCCTGAGCATCCCGAGGGAGAAGTCGCAGGGCACGACGTACGCGCCCGTGCGCGCGAAGGGCAGGGAGGAGGTGGCGGTGCCCGCCGCGAGGTCCAGGATCTTCTGCGCGGGCCGCGCGTCGACCGCCTTCGCGACCTCCTTGCGCCACACCCGGTCCTGGCCCAGCGACAGCACGTCGTTCGTCAGGTCGTAGCGTTCCGCGACGTCGTCGAACATCGAGGCGACTTCGTGCGGCTGTTTGTTCAGGGATGCGCGGGTCACGGACCCATTGTGGCAGTACGCATCCCGTGAACCCGGCTCAGGGCAGCAGTCGCGGCTTCGACTTCGCCGCCACGTCCTCCACCCATCCGCACAGCAGGACGAACACGCCGATGAGGATCCAGCCGATGCCGAACATGAACCACTGGCTCTCCAGCGGCAGATACGTCTCGAAGGCCGGGACGTTCCAGAACTGGTCGATCAGCGGGATGGCGAGGATCAGCGCCAGCTCGTGCCAGAGGTAGATCGTGACCGCGCGGGCGTTGAAGATCCGCACGATCCGGTCGAGGCGTCCGAAGCGGGCCAGCCACGCGAAGTCGATCCCGAGGCGCGCCTTCGCGTACATCAGCAGGGTCACGAACCCGGCCGACCAGAACGCCTGGGCGTACGGGATGTCGTCGAGGTCGTACGAGCCGGTTTCGGCCTGGTGCGTGAAGGCGTACCAGCCGCCGTACCCGATCGCGGCGAGCGACAGGACTACGACGGCGAACGGTTTGAGCCGTTCCAGGACGCCGTCGCGGTGCGCGAAACCGAGGATCCAGCAGAACAGGTACGTGGCCAGGTCGAGGAGTCCGACGCCGAAGCGGTCGTCCGGCGGCTCCCAGAGGAACTGGAGGACCACGATCGGGGCGAGCGAGAGGACCAGGACGGCGACCGGGGCCAGCCGGAAGACCTTCAGCAGCAGGGGCGACAGCAGGACGAACCAGAGGTACGTCCGCAGGTACCAGAGGATCTCCCAGGCCTGCTCGCCCCACGCGTTGCCCGGCGGGTCGCCCAGCGGCACGACCCAGTAGACGATCTGCCAGCCCGGCATCCAGCCGTGGATCAGCATCGCGACCACGACGAAGGAGCCCCAGAACCAGAAGGGCGGCAGGAGCCGGCGGATCCGGCTCCTGATCACCTTGAGGGCGGGCCGCTCCAGGGACTTCGCCATCAGGGTGCCGGCGAGCGCGAACATGATCCCCATGGAGGGCAGGACCATGCCCGCCCATGCCCAGCCGAAGGTGTGGTAGGTCACGACACGGACGAGGGCGACGGCCCGGAGGGTGTCGAAGTACCGATCACGCCCCTTCCCGGTAGGCGCCTCGGGCGGGGCCTCCGACCGGGCTTCCGGCGGGGACTGCGGCAAGGGCTCCGGTGCCACCCGCGGCAGGCGGGCCGTGTCCGCGACCGCGGCGGACCCGGCGGCCGGGGGGCCGCCCCGGCGGTGCGAGCCCATCAGCCCACCCCCGCCGGTGTGCCGACCTCTCCGGTGCGCTTCAGCTTCTGCCAGCGCAGCCGGCCGCCCGTGAGGGCCGTGATGCAGGAGTGGATCAGGACGAGGTACATCATCTGCCGGTACGCGAGCTGCTGCAGCGGCATCATCAGCAGATACCGGTACTTCTCCTTGTCGAGCCGGAACGCGTACGCCGCGCAGACGAGCTGCACGCCGAGGACGGCCAGCCAGGCGAGCAGCGACGCCTTGAAGTCGATGAAGATCATCGAGTAGACGGTGAACACGTCGATCAGCGGGGCGAAGACGGGCGTGACGATCTGGAAGATCACCACCAGTGGCATCCCGACCCGGCCGAAGCGGCCCGAGGGGCCCTTGTCGGTCAGGGACTTGCGGTGCTTCCACAGCGCCTGCATGGTCCCGTACGACCAGCGGTAGCGCTGGGACCACAGCTGCTTGAGGGAGCCGGGTGCCTCGGTCCAGGCCTTGGCGTGCTCCTGGTAGACGACCCGCCAGCCCTCCCGGTGCATGGCGATGGTGATGTCGGTGTCCTCGGCGAGGGTGTCCTCGCTCATCCCGCCGACCGCGAGCACGGCCTCCCGGCGGAACGCGCCGATCGCGCCCGGGATGGTGGGCATGCAGCGCAGCAGGTCGTACATACGGCGGTCGAGGTTGAAGCCCATCACGTACTCGATGTGCTGCCAGGCGCCGATGATCGTGTTGCGGTTGCCGACCTTGGCGTTGCCCGCGACCGCGCCGACACCGGGGTCGGCGAAGGGCTGGACCAGCTGCCGTACGGTGTCCGCCTCGAAGACGGTGTCGCCGTCCATCATCACGACGATGTCGTGACTGGCGTGCCGCACGCCGTTGTTGAGGGCGGCCGGTTTGCCCGCGTTCTCCTGGCGGACGACGCGCACGTTCGGCATGCCGAGCGCCTCGGCGATCTCCTTGGTGCCGTCCGTGGAACCGTCGTCCACCACGATGATCTCGATCGGATGGGTGCTCTGCGCCAGCGACCTCAGGGTGTTGGCGATGCACTCCTTCTCGTTGTACGCGGGCACGATCACGCTGACCGGCCGGGTGACGGGCTCCCCCCAGCTGAACCGGCGTCTGTTGCGTCTGCGGTAGTGCCTGCGGGCGAGGATCAGCATCATCCCGAAGCGGCCCATGACGGCGACGCCCACGATCGCGAGCCCGGTCGCGAGCCCCGGTACGGTCCACTCGGCGACCGCGACCGCGGCGACGAGCGCCTTGCCCTCGTAGAGGGTGGTGCCGGTGGCGGTGCGGTGGGCGGCCTGGAGCGCGTTGCCGCCCTGGGCCCCCTGGCCCTGCTGTCCCTGACCCTGCTGGCCGCCGGGCGCCGCGCCACTGCCCGGCTGCCCGCCGTTCGCCTGCTGCTCCGCGGCATCCGACTGCTGCTCCGCGGCGTCCGCCTGCTGGGCGGCACCGCTGATGGTGGTGAAGGAGTAACCCTTCGCCTTCATCTTCTTGATGTACGTGCCGAGCGCCTTCACCGTCTGCGAACGCTCGCCGCCCGCGTCGTGGAAGAGCACCGAGGCACCCTTGTTCTCCGCCGGAGTGGCCCACTTGATGATCTTCGAGACGCCGGGCCGCTTCCAGTCGTCGCTGTCGGTGTCGACGAAGACGCTGGTGTAGCCCTCGGCGCCGAGCTTCTTGTAGACGGGCCAGCTGTAGTTGTCGATGGCGTCCGTCTCCGAGGAGTACGGGGCACGGAACAGCGTCGTCGTGATGCCCGCCGCACCCGCCAGGGCGAGCTGCGTCTGGTCCATCTCCCGCTCGATCCGGGCGTTGCTCTGGTACGAGAGATCGACGTGCGTGAAGGTGTGGATACCGACCTCGTTGCCCTGGTCCACCAGGTCGTTCACGATCGACGGGTAGCGCGAGACCATCGAGCCGACCAGGAAGAACGTACCCGGGACGTCGTTCTCCTCCAGGATCTTCAGGATCTGGGGCGTCCACGTGGGATTGGGGCCGTCGTCGAAGGTGAGCGCGATGGTCTTCTCCGGGACGGACGTGGACCGTGCCTCACCGTTCCTGAAGGAGAGGATCGGCCCGCCGTCGATGACGTCGTCCGGGACCTTGCTGGAGCTGGCGTCGCTGCGTACGCGCTCGTCGCCGCCGACCTCCGAGCGCAGATAGCCGTCCAGCAGCATCACGCTGGTGAGCGCGAGCAGGAGCAGCAGGGCGAGGATGACACGCGGTTTCTGCAGCGCCGCTGCCTTGCCCGCGGCCCGCGTCATCCGGGAGGGGGCCCGCCTGCGGCCGCGCGAGGGCGTCGTAGTAGCCATGGGTGTGGGTCCGTTCCGGTCAGTTGCCGGCCGCGGAGGCGGACGCGGACGGGGCGGAGACGGACGCCGTCGGGGCGGCGGCGGGTGCCGCGCCGGTCGCGACGCCCGAGGGCGGGGCGCCGGTGGGCCGCGCGGGCGGGCTGCCGGTACCGCCCTGCGGCTGGAGCCCGCCGCCGGGTCCGGAGTTCTGGCTGCCGTTCGGACCGCCGTCCCCGAAGGGCAGCAGCGAGGACGGGGTGAGCGAGGGGCCCCACCCCATGAACGCCATACCGAGCACGACCGCGTACCCGATACAGACGACACCGAGGAGGGTGCCGATCCGGCGCAGAAGCCTGGCCCTGCGACCGGAGTTGTCCACGAACACGGGACCGTCCTCAGGCCCGTTGCCGCGTTTGCGGCGGCGGCCGCGCACGGCGGCGCGGGATTCGATGGCAGGCTCGGAATGCATTCCCCGGATATTAGGGAGCCTTTATGTGTCCGAAACTCTGATTCTGTTGTGAGACGGCCATGAGAAACGACCGAGTCTGTCTTTTCCCTGAGAGAATCCTTGTTCGCCGGACAGGGCGGCGAACGCCGAGAAGATGCCCAATGTCCCCATATACATGTCCGGTTAGCCCTGTTTGCCGGGCGGTTTCCGTGCGGTTCCCCTGAATATGCCGCCTTCGTGGAGCGGGGCCGTCCGTGAGACATTTTCACTTCGGAAACGCGGTTTGTTTCCATCCTGAGACGAGAATCACGAGAGTGGGAGCACGCGCGATGAGGACTTTCCTGAAGCCGGCTGCCGGGCTCGCCTGTGTCATCGCCCTGGCCACCGCGGGGTGTTCCTCGGGGACGGACGACTCCTCCGGCCCGGATTCCACGAGCCGCCCGCAGAGCGGCGCGTCACCCTCCAAGAGCGCGTCCGGCGACACCTCGGACACCGCCTACGCCCCGTACGTCAGCGCCACCACCGCCTCCGACAACGACTCGGCCGGCTCCCCCTCGGCGTACAACCTCGCCTTCGTCATCGCGGACGGCAGCGCCTGTACGCCTTCCTGGAACGGGACGACCGCGATCGGCGACTCGGCGGTGAAATCCCGTATCTCGGCGCTGACGGAGTCGGGCTCGGCCGTGCGGGTCTCCTTCGGCGGGGCGTCCGGGAAGGAGCTGGCCTCGACCTGTGACAGCGCGTCGGCGCTGGCCGCCGCGTACGGGAAGGCGCTCGACGCGGCCGGGGCGACGGAGGCGGACTTCGACGTCGAGGGGACGCAGTTGGCCGACTCCGACGCGGTGGCGCTGCGCTCCGAGGCGATCGCGCTGCTGCAGAAGGAGCGCGCGGACCTGTCGGTGACCTTCACGCTGCCCGTCATGCCGTCCGGGCTCGACGACGACAGCGTGGCGCTGCTGGAGTCCGCCAACGACAACGGCGTCGTGGTCTCCACGGTCAACATCATGACCATGAACTACGGCAGTTCGTACGACGAGGACATGGGCGACTACGCGAAGACGTCGGCGCAGGCGGCCCACGACCAGTTGGAGAAGGTCTTCGGGCTGTCGGACTCCGGGGCGTGGAAGGGGCTCGCCCTGACGTCGATGCTGGGGGTGAACGACGTGGACAACGAGACGTTCTCCCTGGCGGACGCGGCGGAGGTGCGGGCGTTCGCGGAGGAGAAGGGGGTTGCGTGGGTGTCGATGTGGTCGGCGTTCCGGGACCAGCGGTGTGAAGGGGACGACGCCTCCTCGGACGACGCGGCGACGAATTGCAGCGGGGTGGAGCAGGAGGCGGGGGCGTTCGCCGAGGCGTTCTCGGGGTGAACCTGGGGTTTTTGGGGCGGCTGGGGTGGCTGGGCGTGGTTCTTCGGGTGCGGGTTCGCTGTGGCTGGTCGCGCAGTTCCCCGCGCCCCTGAAAGACAACCGATGTGCGCCGTTCCCCGCGCCCCTGACGGCGAAAGCACAAAGACTGCGCCGTTCCCCGCGCCCCTTCAGGACTGCGCCCCTTGGGTCAGGGGTGGTTGGCGTAGGACGTCAGGCGGGTGGCGAACGCGGTGGTCAGGGTGCGTAGTTCTTCGGGGGTCTCGACGACGAACGGGCGGTCGAGGGAGGCCAGGACCGGGGGCAGCCAGTCGAGGTGCTCCGCCCGGAGCCGGACGCGCAGCCAGCCCTCGTCGGCCCCCTCCAGGGTGGCGACGCTCGCGGGAAGGCGGGCACGGATCTGCTCGACCGTGCCCTGGATCCGCAGGGCCACCTCGTAGCGGTACTCGGCCGTCGCGAAGCCCGTCACCACCCGCTGGGCCGGGTCGAGTCCCTCGGGTGGTTCGAACGACCCGGGCAGCGTCCGCGCGTCCGCGATGCGGTCGAGCCGGAACGTACGGTCCTCACCGCTCCCCGCGTCCTGCCCGGTGACGTACCAGCGGCCCGCGTGGGCGACGATCCCGTAGGCGTGCAGCGTGCGTTCGCTGCGCCGGCCGTCGCCGCCGGTGTATCTCATCGCGACCGGCCGGCAGTGGCTCACCGCGTCGGCGAGGGTGAGCAGGACGTCGGCGTCCGGGGTGTCGAACCCACCGGGCTGATCCGTGAAGGCCAGCGAGTCCAGGAGTACGTCGAGCCGGCGGGCCACCTGCTTGGGCAGCACCCGGCGGATCTTCGCCGACGCCGTCTCGCTCGCCGTGTGCCCCGCCGTCACCAGCCCGGTCCGCCGGCCGGCGACCAGGCCGAGCAGCACGGCCAGCGCCTCGTCGTCGCTGAGCATGAGCGGCGGGAGACGGTATCCGGGGCCCAGCCGGTAGCCGCCGTACCGGCCGCGCACCGACTCCACCGGCACGTCGAGGTCGATCAGCTGACCCACGTACCGCCGCACGGTCCGTCCGTCGACGCCGAGCCGCTCGGCCAGTTCGGCCACGGTCCGGGTGCCGCCGGACTGCAGCAGCTCCAGGAGGGTCAGTACGCGGCCGGCGGGTTTGGGCATGTTCGCAGCCTAACGCCGATACCGGACCGGAACTGTCCTCTATCTGTCCTAGCCTGCGGGACACGGCAGCCGAACCCGGCAGCCGGGCAGCGCACCCGAGGAGACCCCATGAACTTCGTCTCGATCCGCATCATCACCGGCGATGTCGCCCGGCTCGTCACGTTCTACGAGCGGGTCACGGGGCTGACAGCGGCCTGGGCCAACGACGACTTCGCCGAACTCGGCACCCCGAACGCCACCCTCGCCATCGCGAGCACCCGCACGGTTCCGCTGTTCGCCCCGGGCTCGGCCCGCCCGGCGGAGAACCACAGCGTGATCACCGAGTTCCTGGTCGACGACGTGGACGCCGTCCACAAGAACCTGACCGAGTACGTCACCGACTTCGTGACGGAGCCCACGACGATGCCCTGGGGCAACCGCTCACTCCTGCTCCGAGACCCGGACGGCAACCTCATCAACTTCTTCACCCCGCCGGCAGAGACCGCCTAGGGGCGCGGGGAACGGCGCAGTCTTCGGCCTTTCGCCGTCAGGGGCGCGGGGAACGGCGCAGTCTTTGTGCTTTTAGGGGCGCGGGGAACTGCGCGACCGGCCACGACGCACCCGCACCCGAAAACCCACCGGCCCGGCGGAGCCGAGTGCAGCAGCCGTGCTAACGGCGACGATGCACAAGCCGCCCCGCGCACACCGTAGCCACGCACACGCCGTCCTCGCCGAACACGGCGAGATCGGCCCGGCCCGTCGGCCGGATCACGCGCGGCACGGCATCGGTCAGCACGACCACGTCAGTGCGCGCCGCAGCAGCCCGCAACCCGGCCGTGTCCGCGTACTCGGCCAGCACGGCCACCGCCCCCGACTTCAGCAGGGCGTGAACGCGTTCGCGAGGCGTCGGTGCGTCCGGGATCGGTCCCCGATGCATCAGGCCGGGCCCGAGCACCCCGGGCCACACCCGCACCCGGGCATCCGGATACCGCTCCCGCAGCTCCGCCAGGACGCCCGTCGCGGCGACCCGGTCCCCGTCCACCGCAACGGCCCCGCGCTCAACGGAGCCGGGGCCGGAGTCGTCCCAGCTGTGCCGCAGTTCGTCCGCCGCGTGAATGGTCAGCGCCACCGGCCCGAACCCCCTCCGCCACAGGCCTAGTTGGAGGCGAGCAGCTTCAGCTCGGGGTGGGCGGTCCCGCCCTCGATCGCGGTCGACGAGATGTGCGACTGGACCCGGTCGTCGACGGGGTCGTTCGCCGGGTCGTCGTGGACGACGAGGTGCTCGTACGTCGTCGCCCGCTGCGCCGGCACCCGTCCCGCCTTGCGGATCAGGTCGATGATCTCCATGCGGTTGGAGCGGTGCTTGGCACCGGCGGAGGAGACGACGTTCTCCTCCAGCATGATCGAGCCGAGGTCGTCCGCGCCGTAGTGCAGCGACAGCTGGCCGACCTCCTTGCCGGTGGTGAGCCAGGAACCCTGGATGTGGGCCACGTTGTCCATGAACAGCCGCGCGATGGCGATGATCCGCAGGTACTCGAAGAGCGTGGCCTGCGTACGGCCCTTGAGGTGGTTGTTCTCGGGCTGGTACGTGTACGGGATGAAGGCGCGGAAGCCGCCCGTCCGGTCCTGTACGTCACGGATCATCCGCAGGTGCTCGATGCGCTCGGCGTTGGTCTCGCCGGTGCCCATGAGCATGGTGGACGTGGACTCCACGCCCAGGTTGTGCGCGATCTCCATGATCTCCAGCCAGCGCTCGCCGCTCTCCTTGAGCGGGGCGATGGCCTTGCGGGGCCGCGCGGGCAGCAGTTCGGCACCGGCGCCGGCGAAGGAGTCGAGCCCGGCGGCGTGAATGCGCCGGATCGCCTCCTCGGCGCTGACCTTGGAGATGCGGGCCATGTGCTCGACCTCGCTCGCCCCCAGGCTGTGGATGACGAGCTGCGGGTACGCGGCCTTGATCGCGGAGAAGTGCTCCTCGTAGTACTCGACACCGAAGTCCGGGTGGTGCCCGCCCTGGAACATGATCTGCGTGCCGCCCAGCTCGACGGTCTCCGCGCAGCGGCGCAGGATGTCGTCGAGGTCGCGCGTCCAGCCCTTGTCCTTGGCCTTCGGCGGGGCGTAGAACGCGCAGAACTTGCACGCCGTGACGCAGACGTTCGTGTAGTTGATGTTCCGCTCGATGATGTACGTCGCGATGTGCTCCGTACCGGCGTACCGGCGGCGGCGTACGGCGTCGGCGGCGGAGCCGAGCGCGTGCAGCGGGGCGTCGCGGTAGAGGTCGAGCGCCTCTTCCGGGGTGATCCGCCCACCCTCGGCGGCACGGTCGAGGACGGACTGGAGGTCGGCCTTCTCGGTCACCGGAGCGGTCCCTTTCATAGGGGAATCAGGAAAGGCGCGAAGCGCTTCGACATAAGGGTGGTGGTGGGAGACGGGTGGACGGACTGATCCAGCGTACGCCAGCCCGAACGATCATCCGACGTCAGGCGGTGTACACCCGGGAGGGGCCCGGATCAGGCGGCGAAGGCCCCGATGAGCAGGCCCATGAAAGCGCCCGCGATCAGGAAGGGGCCGAAGGGGATGGACGTCCTGCGTCCGGCCCGGCGGGCGACGACCAGCCCCATCCCGTACAGGCCGCCGAACAGGAACCCCGCGAACGTGCCGAGCAGCACCGTCCCCCAGCCGTACCAGCCGAGGACGGCACCGAGGCCGAGGGCGAGTTTCACATCGCCGAAGCCCATGCCGTCGGGGCTGATGAGGAAGAGGACGAAGTAGCCGCCGCCGAGGGCGAGGGAGCCGTACAGCGCGGTCGGCCAGTAGCCCGCGTGCTCGGGGGCGGCCCAGGCGCCCCCGAGCAGGACCAGGGCGGCGCCCGCGAGGGGCAGCGTCAGTGCGTCCGGCAGGCGCTGGACGCGGAAGTCCACGACGGCGAGGAGTACGCCGAGGGGCGCGAGCAGCAGCCAGACGGCCAGCTCGGGCCGGGTGCCGGTGGCCGCGGCGAGGGCACCGCACACGAGCGCGGTGGCGAGGGCGACGGGGAGGGTGCCGGGACCGTAGGCGCGCCCGCCGCACTCCCGGCAGCGGGCGAGGCCGACCCAGCCGCCGAACCGTCCGGCGACGGGATGCCCCTCGGGACACCGGTCCGCCCACGGCTCGTCGGGGTCGACGGAGAAGCGGTACGCGGGGCGGGGCACGAACAGACCGGCGGCGCCGCCCCACAGGACGGCGCCGACGATCACCAACAGGTCGACCGGCGCGAGGCCGTTCATCCCGCGGCGGCGACGCCGCTGCGCCAGGTCGGCAGCAGTTCGTCGAGGAGTGCCTCGGTCCGCGGCGGCAGCCCGCGCGCGCCGCTGCGGGCGACGAGGTCCGCCGCGCGCCGCTTCAGCCGGTCGCTGTCGCCGGTCGCGTGCGTGGCCCGCAGCAGCTCGTGCCACAGCCGCTCGTCGCCGGGCGCGGAGCCCAGCGCCGCGTCCAGCGCCTCGATCGCCTTCTCGGCGCGGTCCTTCTCCAGGTGGAACGCGGAGAGGGCGAGGCCGATGTCCGCGACCAGCAGCGGCAGTTGGGCGTCGATGATCTCGTGGGTGAGCCAGCCGTACCGCCCCTCGGGCCGCTCGGCCAGCAGCGGACCCCGTACGAGCACCAGCGCGTCGGTGAGCAGCCGGCCGCGCACCGCACGGCTGCCGGCGCCCCGGCCCTGGGTGGCCTCGTGGTAGAGCGAGCGCAGGACGTCCAGGTCGGACACCACGGACTTGGCGAGCTTGAGCCGCCCGGTCGCGTCGGCGGCGAGCCGCGGAGTGCCGTCGGGGTCGGCGCCGAGCCAGGCGCGCAGCCGCTCGACGAGCGCGTCCCGAACGTCGTCGGTGACCCCGCGCGGCCAGAGCGCGGAGGACAGCACCCGCGGGTGCACGCCCTCGCGGTGCAGGAGCAGCAGCGCCAGCGCCTCGTGGAGCAGCGGGCTGCGCTCACCGTCCGGTGTGTCGAGCCCGATGATCTCGTACGGTCCGACGAGCCGCGCGTACACCGCGGGACGCCCCTGCTCGCTGATGTCGACGAGGAACGGCGGCGCGGTGGCCGGGCGGTCGTCGTCGCGCTCGGGGTCGGCGTCGGTGAACAGCTCGACGACGGCCCGCTGCTGGGACACCGGCAGGAGCTGCGCGTCGAGTTCGAGGCCGAGGAGCGGTGCGAGGAGCTTGCCCTCGCTGGTGATCTCCATCTCCCAGGCGGCGCCGGGCAGGTCGCCCGACCGGGTGCCGACGAGGTAGCCGATGCCCAGCCGGCTGGCGTCGGCGGCGAGTTCGGCGAGCTTGACGGCGTCCTCGGCGGACGGTTCGGCGGCGAGCAGCACGAGGTGTGGGGCCCAACGGGTGTGCTGGGCAGGGCCCGTACGCCCGGTGAGCACCGAGTCGTGACCGGCCGCACCCAGTGCGCCGCGCCGCTGCCGCGTCTCGGCCTCCATGGTCTCCACGAGCGCCTCGATGTCGTCGAGGTGGCGGAGCCGGTTGGGGGCGAGCGGCGTCAGGTCCTCGCCGAAGCCGACGAGGGTGATGGTCATGCGGTCGGACCAGCCGTTGGTCGCCAGCTCGGCTGCCACGGAGGCGAAGACGCCCGCACGGTCCTGCTCGCGGCCGCTCAGCGAGACGATGCCGGGCACCGACTCCAGGTTGAGCAGGAGCCGCGAGTCGTCCATCGAGCCGAGGCTGACGAGCCCGGGGTACGGGGCAGCCGTGTCCACCTCCTCGTACCGCTCGGCGTCGGCGCGGGCCAGCATCCAGAACGTCTGGTCCTGCCCGAGCTGCCACGGCGCGGGCGGCCGACCGGCCGGCTGGGCGAGCTGGAGGTGCAGATCGCCGTTGCCGCCCATCCAGGCCGCGTACACGGTCGGCAGCGGACGGGACTCCCCCGCCAGCGAGGCGGCGAGCCCGCGCAACGACCGGTCCAGCAGGCGTACGCCCTCGGGGTCGGCCCCCACCAGCAGCGCGTCCTGCGCGTCGGCGGCGGCACCGGTGGGCGTGGGCGGCTCCATGCCGCGGCGCCCGCCGACGGCACCGAGCGCGGACTGCCACAGCGCCTGGCGGCGGCGCCGGCCGAGGGCGCCGAGGAGACCCGCGGCGAGAAGGGGCGCGCCGAGGAGGGCCTGCGGCAGCCCGAACCCGCTGCCCTCACCGGCGGCGGGTGCGGCATGCTCCTGCCCGCCCTGCGCGGCCCCCTGACCGGGACGCTGCTCGGGAAGGCTGATGTGCGCGGTGTCGCGGTCCTGCGCACCGGACCCGCCGCCCTGCCGGCCCGCCCCCTCCTGTCCCGCACCCTGCCCGCCCTGCTCCTGCGCGCCACCCGTCCTGGCGTAGTCGGAGATCTGCCGCTGGACGTCCGGCGAGACCTTCGGGGCCTCGTCGGGCATCTCGACCAGTTCGCCGCCGCGGGCGTCACCGGGCATCTCCATGATCCAGCCGGGCCGGATGAGGCTGGCCTCGGAGAGCTTCGAACCGTCGGGCTGCGCACGGTCCTTGTTGAGCTGGTAGATCTCCTTGTACCGGCGTCCGTCACCGAGGTGGCGCTCCGCGACCTCCCAGAGGGAGTCGTGGTGGCGGCCCTCGGGCGGCTGGATCCGGTAGAACTTCGTGGCGTCCTCGGACGCGCGGGCGCCCCCGCCCTCCGCGTGCGCGGCGGCGTCGGCGGCCTGCTCGGCCAGTGCGGCGGCGCTCGCGGCGGTCTGCGCCTGCTGCTGTGCCAGCAGCCCGCCCGGGGTCTGCTGGGCCGCCGCGGCGACGGCGGGCCGCTGGTTGCCCTCCAACTGCTGGCCCAGCTGCGAAAGACCCGGTGTGAAGCTCGCGGCGGCGGCGCCGACCAGCAGCAGCGCGGCGACGAGCTGGCGTGCGAGGAGCTGGCTCGGGCCGGCCCCGGGCACGCGGTTGGGCAGTCCGACACCGGACAGCGCGGCCTTCATCTCGACGAGCACGCAGGCCGTGAACTGGGCCCACGCCAGCCAGACGACCACGGTCAGCACGTTGATGAACGTGTCGACGGTGATCTCCTGCTGGAGCCACTCCGTCGTCGGCGCCCCCGAGGGCAGCGGCCAGCCGATCTGGACGGCGAGCGCGCCGGGCACGCCGACGAGCAGCACGAGCAGGGCGACGAAGGCGAGGAACGCCTTGACGAAGTCCCCCACCGTGCGGCTGCGCCGGGGCAGGGGCTGCGGCGTCCGATTCCTCGGACCCGGCGAGCTTCCCGGCGGGTTGGAAGTGGTACGTCGCGCCATGGCGGGTGTCCTGATGTCGTGTGGGAAGGGAGGGAGAACGGGGGTGTGCTGAGCCTACTTAGATCGCATTGAGCCTGTCGAAGGGTAAGGAGAGGGGGCGAGCCTCCACCCCGACGGGTTCGCCACCATCTGCGACCTAAGCCCGATTCGCCCGGTCGGCCGGCTGCCCGACACCACCCGAATCGGTACGGCTTCGCACCTGCCACGGGTGCACCCCTCACGATCCCCACACAATCCCCCGGAGCCGGTGCGCCTCCGCTTCGTATAGTCGGATCGTGCACGGGCATCACCTCGTGCACAGGCGTCAGATCGTGCGCAGGCGTCAGACGGTGCACAGACGCATGTCGCCGAGGCACGGACACGACAGCCGAGGCACGGACACGACAGGGGGATCGCTCATGGGAAAGCCCGACCTCGCGCTGCCGCTCAGTGAGCTGGAGGACTACGGCACCCGGCTGCGTGACATCAAGACGCGGATGAACCACACCAAGAAGCTCTTCGAGTCCTACAAGGACGACATCGGCGACGGCGGCGTCTACGACAAGCTGGAGGACTTCGAGTCCAACTGGGAGGACGGCCGCGAGGACATCAACCAGCAGCTCGACGCCCTGGCCCAGATGTCCGAGGCGATCGTGCGCGAGTTCAAGAAGCTCGACGACGACCTGGCGAAGCAGGTCTCCGAGGGTGTGAAGTCCGACGACAAGGGCGGCAGGGGCGGGAAGAAGGACGGCGGCGAGTAGCCGCCCTCGGGGCGACGCCCGCCGGCCCGGCGGGCACCCTCCGTCGGGTCACCCCACCTCGTTCTCCGCCACGGCCCGCCCCCGGACCGTCACGTCGCCCCCGTAGAACATGCCGGTGAAGACCGGTGAGTAGGTGAGCTGGACCTCGACCTCCACCTGGTCGGCGTTCGCGGCGACGCAGTTCGTGGCGGCTATGTCGGCGCCCGTCATGCCCATCTCCTGGGCGAAGGCCTTCACGCGGGCGCCGCAGTTCTCGAAGAGGATCGGGGCGCCGCCGCCCTGGTTCTCGTACAGCGCGTCGAGGTCGACGTCCTGGGCCGCGTAACGGGCGGCCTGTTCCGCGATGTCGGCGGCCCGTTCGCGCTTGGAGATGGACAGGCCGCCGTCGATGACGAACGCCGACAGGGACAGGAACACGAGCGCGAAGATGATCACCGCGCCGGCCCCCGACCCCCGGTCGTCGAGGCGCTCGCGCCGCGCCGCCGCCCACGCGCCCAAGGTGTCCTTCACGCGCACGGTCACGCCTTCCTCTTGAAGGGATCCAGCGGCGAGGTGAACGACGCATCGAGGCGGGTCGGCACGTCCAGGCCCAGCATCGCCAGCCCCCGCACCTCGCAGCTGACCTCCACCGTGAAGAGGTCCGCGTCCTCGAAACCGGCGCTGGTCTTGGTCACTGTCACCGGACCGGCGCAGACGTCCGCCAGATCGGCGTCCGCGGCCTTCTGCGCCTCCGCCATCGCGGAACCCTGGTCGCGCTGGAGCGAACCGGAGCGGGCCGCGTCCCTGGCCGCCCCGTCCAGTGCCCCGCGCCCGTCCACCAGTTGCCCGAAGGCCACCAGCACCAGGATGAAGAGGATCATCACCGGAGCGAGGATCACCACCTCCACGGTGGACAGCCCCCGGTCACCGAGGTCGGCGCCGCGCGAAAGCAGTCGCCTCACCACTGCGCGCATCTAGTTCCCGTCATCCTCGACGAACCGCTCCACCGGCCCCACCGACTGCGCGTGCACGGTCAGATCCAGCCCGGGGAACACCGACGGCACCTTCGCCGTGATCTCCACCCCGACCGAGTCCGGGTCCGGCTGAAGCGTCTTCACGTCCGGTCCGAGCACCAGCTGCGGTCCGAGCTGCGCGATGTAGCTGTCCACGACGTCCCGCGCCTCGCCGCGCCACGCGCCCGGTGACTCGTCCGCCGTGGCACGGGCCTTGCGCGCACCGGCCTGGGCCGCCGCCTGCGCCACGTGGTCGGCGAAGAAGTACAGCGCGAACTGCACGGTCGCGAAGATCATGAAGAAGAGGACCGGCGTGAGCAGCACGAACTCGATCGCGGTCATGCCGGAGTCGCCCCGGGCGGAGGCGGCCTCCACCCGGCGGCGTACCCAGCGGACCAGGCGTCGTGCGCTCACCAGCAACCCCGTGTACGTGAGAGGGAGAAAGCGGCTGCGGAAGCCGCGGAGCCGGCCCTTTTCCCCAGGGCCGGCCCGATCAGCAGGTGCTGCCCGCGTCCGCGCCCTTGATGCAGTCGCCGACCTTGTTGGCGCCGTCGCTGAGCGCGGCGTTGATGATCGCGGCGACCACACCGACGATCGCCACGACGACCGCCGAGATGATGACCCACTCCACCGCGGACGCACCGCGGTCGAGTTCGCCGGAGCGGGCGCGCTGCACCCGGCCCTGGAGGAAGGTGATCAGGAAGTCCACCCCCGGGATCCCGGTGCTGTAGTTCCGTCCGTTCATGGTGAGTTGTCCTCTCGAAACAGTTCAAGACAGTGCGGGGCAGTTCACGGATGCAGTTGTCGCGGAAGCGGTTGCCGGGCTCAGACCTGGAACACGCGCATCGCCGCCGGGAAGATCAGGAAGACCAGGAAACCGGCGCAGAGCAGCAGCTGCGCCACGAGCATCGACTGCGACTTCTCGCCCGCGCTGCCCTCGATCTCGGCGAGTTCGCGGTGCCGCATCGTCTCGGCGCGCGAGGCGAGCGACTCGCGCACCTTCGCGCCGTCGTCCGCGACCAGCGCCAGGGAGGCCGACAGGTCCTTCAGCTCCTCGACGCCGATCTCCTCCCCCAGCGACCCGAGGGCCTGCCACTGGCTGATGCCGGTGATCCGGGCGTCGGCGAGCGCGTTGCGGATGCGCTGCGTGGCCCAGCCGTCGGAGACCTCGGCCGCCGCCATGAGCGCCTCGGGCAGACCCCGGCCGCCCGCCAGGCTCATGGACACCAGGTCGAGGTACGCGCCGATCACGCGCCTCAGGTCGCGCCGCTTCTCGGCCGCGTCCCGCCGCACTTCGAGGTCCGGCAGGAAGAAGAAGACGACGGCGAAGAGCAGGGCCAGCCAGACCGGGATGGCGGGGCTGCGGCCGAAGCCGAGCGTCCAGACCACCGCGAACATGAGCGGCCCGAAGAACACCCCCGCGGCTCCCAGCAGCACCTTCGTCGCGAGGAAGTTCTCCCAGCTGCGGTCGAGCACCGCCAGGTCGGCCCGCAGCGAGCGCTGTTCCCAGCCCTGCTGCAGGTACAGCTCGGCGACGCGCTGCCCGACCCGGGCCCGTACGCTGCCGAGCCGTCCGCCGTCGGCGTCCGAGGTGCGGTGCGCGGACTCGTACGCCGCTCCCCGTGCCCTCATCGCGTCGATGCGGGCGACCTGGGCGACCGCGCTGCGCTTGGCGGGCATCAGGGCCCGGACCAGGACGTAGATGCCCAGGCCCAGGACGGCACCGACCAGGACGGGCAGGGTCAGGGTCGAGTTCATCGGCGTACCCCCTCCTCCGGCGACGACAGCGGCAGCGACTGCTGCGGGGACGGTGCGTGGGCCGGTGCCGGGGACCCCGGAGCGGTACGGGGGCGGACGAACTGGACCGCCGACTCGTCCCGCACCAGGAACCGCTCGGGCGTCTCGATGGTCGACAGCTTGCGCAGCCACCAGAAACCGAGCGCGAACAGACCGCAGACACACGCGAGTACGAGCTGGCCGACGGCCGTTCCGTACGGCTCGACGAACTCGCGGTTGAAGATGGACAGGCCGAGCACGAAGGCGATCGACACGGCCACGACGATCTGCACCGAGCGGCGGGTCGAGGCGCGCTGGGCCATCACGCGCTGGCGCATGTCGACCTCTTCGCGCGCCGACTTGGCGAGCGCGCCGAGAACCTGGCGCAGACCCGGGCCGCGCAGCCGCGCGTTGAGGATGAGCGCGGCCACGATGATGTCGGCGGACGCGTCGTCGATCTCGTCGGCGAGCTGCTGCAGGGCTTCGGGCAGCGGCGTACGGGAGCGCAGCCGGTCGACGAGGGCGTCGAGGTGCGGGCGCAGGACGGGCGCGGAGGCGCGGGCGGAGGCGGGGATGGCCTGTTCGAGGCCGACGGCGCCCGCGATGGTGTCGCGCAGCGACTCGGTCCAGGAGGCGAGGGCCTCCACGCGCTTCATGGCGGCCTTCTCCTCGGAGGCGCCGCCGAAGAGCTTGTCCCAGAAGAAGACGAGGACGGCGGTCGCGATGCCGGCGACGGCCCAGCGGGTGAGGAGCAGGACGACGATGCCGGCGATGGCGGCGATCGAACCGCGCCGGCCGGCGAACCGTACGAGTTCGGAGGCCCGTTCGCTCGCCTTCTGCTTCTCGTGCTCGGGCTTGGCGGGCAGGCCGCGGACCGCGGCGGCGAGCAGGGCGAGGCCGCCGCCCACCGCGATCCCGCACGCGAGCGCGTACAGGACCGTCGTGGAGAACAGCCCGCCCATGGAGCCGAGCGAGTCGAGAGCGGCCAGCGTCATGCCCGGCCGCCCCGTGGTCATGGCCGGTGTCATGGTCGGTTCTTGCATGATCAGGTCACCCCCAGTTCCCGCCGGGCAGGCGATAGCCGTACTGGATCAGGTCTTCGAGGCAGGAGATCGGCGCGTGCGGCAGGACCCGGCCGTCCGGTGTCTCGGCGAACACCTCGCTGGACAGGACGCGGCCGTCGACGCCGTTGACCTCGCGGATGGAGGTGACCACGCGCTGGAGCCGGCCGCCCGACTCGAAGTTGTTGCGCCGCTGGACGAAGACGACGAAGTTCACGGCGCCCGCGACGAGCATCTGGCTGGCCTCGATGGGCAGGCGTTCGGTGGCCTGGAGCGCGTACGTGGAGATGCGGTTGAACACCTCGTGGGAGCTGTTGGCGTGGATCGTGGACAGCGAACCGTCGTTGCCCTGCGACATCGCGTTCAGCATGGTCACGATCTCGTCGCCGAGGACCTCGCCGACGATGACGCGCGAGGGGTTCATACGCAGTGACCGCCGGACCAGTTCGGCCATGGAGATCATGCCCTGGCCCTCGGAGTTGGGCAGCCGCTCCTCGAACGCGACGACGTTCGGGTGCAGATCGGCGAAGGTGTCGAGGCCCAGTTCCAGGGCGCGTTCGACGGTGATGAGGCGTTCCTGCGGGGGGATCTCGTTGGCGAGCGCGCGCAGGAGCGTCGTCTTTCCGGCGTTGGTGGCGCCCGCGATCATGATGTTCTTGCGGGCCCGGACCGCGCAGGCCAGGAAGTGCCCGACCTCGGGGGTGAGCGTGCCGTTGCCGACGAGGTCCGACATGAAGACCTTGCCCATGCGGGCACGGCGGATGGACAGCGCGGGTCTGCGGGTGACGTCCATGACGGCGGACAGTCGCGAACCGTCCGGCAGCCGCAGGTCGAGCTGCGGGTTCGCGGAGTCGAAGGGCCGGGAGGACAGACCCGAGTACGCGCCGAGGATCTGGATCAGCTCGATCAGTTCCTCGTCGGTCTCGGCGACCGGATCGGCCCTGACCTCCTCGCCGTTGGCGTAGCCGACGAAGACCTGGTCGTACCCGTTGATGTCGATGTTCTCGACGTCGGGGTTGTCCAGCAGGGGCTGCAGGCGGCCGACCCCGAAGAGCGCGGCGTGCACGGCGGCCGCGTACTGCTCCTCCGTCTCGGCGTCCAGCGGCGTACGCCCGGAGTTGATCTCCGTACGGGCGTAGTCCTCCAGGATCTGGGCGATGACCGCGCGGGCGTACTGCCGCTCGTCCTCGTTGGACATCGGCGTGACGCCGGAGACCTGGTCGAGGCGGCGCTGCTCGGCGATCCGGTCACCGGCGTCCTGCCGGAACCGCTTGACGAGCTGATGGTCGACAGCGGTCATCGGCCGTCCCCCGTCGCCCTGTGCGTGTCAGCCACGGTCATCGGCCGGCTCCGGCGGTCGGCCGACCGCCCGGGCCACCGGGGCCACCAGGACCGCCGGGCCCGCCTGCCGTCGGTACGGACCAGGCCGCGCCGAACTGCTGGTAGAGGTCCGAGGTCACCTTGCGCGCCGAGCGGATGAGCAGCGACTTGTCGAGCCGTCCGCGCCTGCGGCCGGCCAACTGGTCGGCGCCCGTGGGGTCCGCGGCGATCGTGCCGACCACGCGGGCGCCGGTCTGCGAGGCCATCAGCATGTCGTCGACCTGGCGGACGATCTTCGCGGAGTCGCCCGGGTCGGTGATCAGCACGACGCCGATGAGGGGCGTGCCGAGCGCTCCCGCGCCACGCGGTCCGCCGTGCAGCTTGGTGGTGAGCGCGGCGGCCCGGTCGCGGACGCGCGCGATGGCCTCCGGTTCGGTGCGCGACACCAGCAGGACGAGTGCGGCCTGCGCGAACATCTCGACGGCCGGGGACTCCCCGCTGATCCGTCCGCAGTCCGCGATGACGTCGGCGGGCGTGTGCTCGGAGTCGGCGAGCTGCGCGAAGGCGCGGCCGAGGGTGGGCCACAGACCGGCGAGCCCGGCCGCCTGCTCGGCGTGCGCGAGCCCGACGAGGACGTCGAGCCCACCGCTCAACGGCTGTACGTGGTCCCAGATCTGGTCCGGTACGAGGCCGCGGCGGGCCGTGGCGGCTATGGACAGCATGCCGGTGTTGGGGTTCAGCGGTCCGCCGTGCGCCGCGGCACTGCGGTACACGAGGTCGCCGCCGGCCGGGTCGGTCTCGGCGAGCAGCACGCGGCGCGGCCAGACCGCCGCGAGGGCGACGGCGGTCGTGGTGACGCCGGGGGAGCCTTTGTCCGCGGCGAGGGCGATGAGGGCCATGGTGTGTGTGACTCTCCGCCGCTAGTTGCCGGGAACCTTGACGAGGGCGACCGCGTTCGCCGCGGCGGCGCGGGTCAGCGCGGCGGCGTCGCTCTCGTCGACGGTCACGGTGACGCGCTGGTTGGTGCTGCTGATGGTGCTGTCGCCGCTGCCGCTCGGCACCTTGGTGACGCGGGCGTCCTCGACGATCGGGGCGTCGGCGGAGCCCGTGGAACCGGTGGCCCCGGTCCCCGTCTTGTCGTCCGAGCCGGAGTTCGAGGAGGCGTTGTTGCCGACCTGGTAGGCGGCCACGAGGTCACCGACCTCGATGCCCTCCGGGTACTGCCCCTCCTTGAGGGAGAGACCGACGACGGCCTTGCCGTCCGGGACGCTGGCCTCGGTGCCGAACATCTGGCCGATGACGAGGGTGCCCGCGTAGATCGTGGACTTGGCCTTGAGCTTCTTGAGGGTCTTCAGCTGGTTCCACTCGATGTAGTTGACCCCGGAGTCTCCGGCGACCAGCACCGATTCGACCCTGTTCCCGACGGACTCACCGGCCTGGACGTCACCGGTCACCTTGATGACCTCGATACGGTCACCGGCGCGCAGTACGAGCATGGTCGCCCCGAGCGCACCCACGAGGATCAGCAGCACCGCGAGCGCGGCCAGTGCCGGTTTGCGCTCGCGAGGCGGCGAGGGAAGGCGCTCCCCCATCGTCGGCTGAACCGGCGCGGAGGAACGGTTGTTGCCCGCCCCCGTACGCTCTTGGATCTTCACGCAACCGCTCCCCGTACGCCCAAGAAGGTTTTCGTCATTCAGGACACTTGGCACACTTGACGCACTTCGAGCACTGGGCCCGCACCGGGCGTACCGCCCGACCTGGTCGGATAACCGTCGAAACGCTGCCGAATAGCCATGGCCGGAACGAGTGTCAAGTCACCGCACCGTATCAGCAGCACATAAGGCCCTCAAGGCACGACCACGACCGCGAACCTCACACACCACGACGTTATCCACGCGCAATGCAGGGGGTTCGGTTCCAGGTCACGGAAGGTGCCGCGCACGGGGTCGCGGCCCGGACCGCCGCTGTGCACCAGCGAATCATCCGCCCCCGCCCCGCCGGGCCCCGGTCACGCTGTGTCCATCGTCCCTGCACGACATGCTCACGGGAGGCGTACGGGGGCCGTGGGACGATCTTCAGCCATGGGTTGGCGGCATGGACGGACGGCGGACGGCCGCCGGTGACGGGGAGTTGGTGTGCGGTGACGGGACTTCTGCCCGTGAGTGGTGCGGCCCTGTCCACGGACCCCAGGCTCCTCGCCTCCGTACGCGACGTCGGCACCCGCCCCGGCATCGACTTCGACTACACGGACGACGCGGCCACGGCGGCCCTGCTGGAGCACCACCGGCGCACGGTGGCCGCAGCGGAACACGGCCCTCTGATGTGGCTGGGCGCGCTGGCCCTGGTAGCGGCTGTCGTATGGCCGTTCATCGGCTCGGCGGTACCGGCCTTCGACGGCCGCCCGGAGCTGGCGTACGCCCCGGCGGGCCCCCTGCTCGTGACGGCCGTGGCATGCCTGACCTACGTACGACGCCGCTGGAAGCGCGAACTGCTGCACCCGAGACTGACGGGCTACCGCCACGTCCTGGGCCTGGCGCGAGCACACGGCGTCCCGGTGACACACGTCCCACGCTGGCTGGTGGGCCGCCCGCTGAACGGGGACCGGGAGACGGTACCGATTCCGGTGTACGGGGAGGTGGAGCCGTTGCCCACGGAGGCGCCGTCCGCCCAACCAGCCGAAAGGGTGACACCGCCGGTCTCGGTGCCGGACACCCCTCCGGTGCCCACGAAGCCCGCGGCGGTCACGGCGTACGAGGCGATGGCGGACCAGGGCGGCTGGCACGACGAGACGGGCTGCCTCCTGCTGCTCGCGGCGATCGGCGGCGCGGCCTGGGCGTACTCGGAGACGAACCCCGCCGGCTACCTGGCCGCCGCCCTCGCCACCACACTCGCACTGACGACCTGGCTGGCAGGAGCGAACCGGGGCCGCGAACGCCAACGCCTGCGGGGTGCAGCCCTGGAGTACGTACAATCCCTCACCGCCGCCCAGTCGACGGGCACACCCGTGCCGGAACTCTCGCCGCCGCTGAGGGGGTTGCTGGAGGAGGAGGCTGCGCGGGAGCGGGGTGACGACCAGGACACCGCGGGCAGGACCTAGATCATGGCCGCCAGTTCGCGTTCGAGAAGCGACAGAAAGCCCGCCAGATCCGAGGCGACGACCTCGGGCGGGACAGCTCCTGCCGTGTAGACGTCTCCCTCGACCCTCGAAGGGGGCAGCCGGTACACGGTCGACCCGTCGGTGGCACTCAGCGCGAACAACGCCCCTCCGCCGTCGGACCCGAAGACGACGACGGAGTCCTCCCGAGAGCCGGCGATCCGCGTCGGAAGGCCGCCACGCATCCCGGCCACGGTCCGCCCTTCCGGGTGTACGAAGAAGCCCGCGCCCACGTCCGGAAAGCTGACCTGCTCCACGCGACGGTAGAAGGTGACCAGATCATCGGGTAGGTCCTCCACGGTGGCGGGACTCGCGGCGCGGGTCACGCGGTTCTCGTCCGGCGGGTAGCCGAACTCGGACGCGAACCGCTCCATGAAGGTCGAGCACAGCGCGTCCATGCGCCCGGCCCATCCACTGATCCACTCATCGGTGACAGTCACGGCAGCAGCACTCGCGGCAGGTGCGGCAGGTGCGGCAATGGCCTCAAAGCCATTCGCCCTCGTCGTCGGCTCCCTCGTCCGTGCCGTATTCGCTCAGCACGACGACCAGTTGCACCGGGGTGTCCGTGTCGTCCTGCTTCACTCCGGCCAGCACGACCTTGTCCGCGACCCTCCACGCAGAGTGCTCGATGAAGTCCGCGCCGCCGGTCAGATCCTCGTCGGAGGCTGCGAGACGGGGCCCGAGTGCTCCGGAAAGCAGCCGCTCCACGGCGGGCGACAGTTCGGCGACAGCGGCGTCGTACAACTCGTCCATGTACGCATCGAGGTCAAGCCGCTCCTCGTCGACCTCGCGGTACCAGAGCGTGAACTCCACTTCCACGGACGGCCCGTCACCCTGAATCCACGCGGCGGCGTCATCACGGCTCAAGGTGGTCGCCCAGCCCTTCGCCGGATTCCTGCGCTTCCCCACCCAGCCACAGCCGACGAGAACCGACTCGACGGCCTGCCCGGTGAGCTGCTGAAGGTCGGACAGCCGACTCAATTCCACACTCAGATCAACCATTTCGTCCGAGTCCATCGGCCGTCTCCCTACTGGAGAACGGTCCGGTGCGGGTGGGCCGAGTCCGATGGGCATACGAAGACAAGGAGAGACCCGCCTCGCCCCACCACAAGCGAAGTGGGGGTGTTCGCCTCTGTGTCGACGACGTCCTGGTCCTCCAGAGGCACCCAGCTACGAGTTCCCCTGTCCCATTCCCGGCTGCTCACGGTGAGAAGGAGATCCATCTCCTGCCCGCACTCGCAGACGACTTCCTGCGGGCCGGTGACATGCCACGAAGCGAAACCGCCGACTTTCCATCCGGGTGGAATCGACAGGTCGAACTGATAACTGACAGCGTCCTCGTCCTCCCAGTCCTGCCATTCGTCGAGCTGCGCCCGAACAGGAAACGGCAGAAGTCCGCCGTACTGGTGCTCAATCACCTGTTCGGGATGGAACACGCAGGGATCGGGCACGTAGTCGTCGCGGCCCACGACCTCCGGTTCGGGCTGCTCGGCCAGTACTTCCGTGACGTCCGCGGCCTTGCGCCGGAACAGGTGGACGTCCACGTTCCGGTCCTCGCCGTGTGCGTTGAACGGACACCAGAGGACCTGGAGCAGGTCCGCGTCCCCCGGAAGCCCGAGTCCCGGAACATCACGGGCGTACAGCTGGGCGACCGGCATCAGGGGAATGGGATCGGTGTCGCCGAGCCACGGGGCGTGCCGGCCACGGCGCAGGGTGTCGAGGATCTGCAGTTCTTCCTCGGTGGGCCCGGCCGGCTGTCCGGGGGCCGGCTTCCGGCTCCACGCCTCGGCGAGGATCTTCCGGCGCAGGCGCACATCACTGACACGATCGCCGAAACGCCGCTTGTGCGGCACCGTGCAGGTGGGCCACGGCTCGTCGGCGGGCCACAGAAGGGGCCCGCCGACCGAACTTCCCTCCCGGACGGGAACCCCCGGGCGGGGGTGCAGCCGTGTCCCGGTGCCGCGGTAGCCGGACAGCTCGGGGATGACTGCCTCGATGTCCAGGGGCCGTTCCGGCGTCGTGCGGGTCATATTCCTCCTCGGGTCCACTCATGGCAGCGTAACCAACGCGCGAGAGTGCGGGTGACTTCACCTCAGGGCGCCGGAATATCACGCCGTGCGCACTCCGGAAGCGGGGTTGTCGAGGAAACCGCTGAGCGAGAACCCTCTGTTGCCGAAGGCGGAGAATTCCAACCGGATCGGGATCGGATTCGTTCCCCCGTAGATCGGCGTCACGTTGTACTGAACTATTTCGCCCCTGCGGGCGGCGTCGGCCACGGGCTTCTCGAACATCTCGTACATATGGGGGTGGTTCGTGGGATTCTGCGTCAGGGTCACGAGATTGTGAGGCGCGTTCGGCCCCTTTCCCGCACCTCCGAGGGTGTTGGCCAGCAGGTGTCCTCGCGCTTCGTTGAAGAGAGTTCCCTGCCCTCGCCATCCCTTGGTCCACATGCTTCCCGCCTCCGAGCCCTGCTGGATCACCATTTCGCGGCGGACGCTCGCGGAAATTCCCGTGGGGCGTCCGAGGTGGTCCGTGCGTCCGTATCTGACGCTGCCGCCCCAGCCGTAGCGGTCGGGCCGGTTGGCGTAGCGCGGGGCCAGCCCCAGCGGGTCGTACCCCTGCAGCGGATTGGCCACGTAGGCGAAGGGGTTGGGAGCCGGTTCGAGCCCCAGGGGGTCGGGGCTGACATAGCGCGCGGTCTCCGGGTCGTAGTGACGCTGGTGGTTGTAGTGCAGTCCCGTCTCGGGGTCGAAGTACTGGCCGGGGAAGCGCAGCGGCGTGTACGCCGTGGCATCGCGGTTCCAGGCCGTGGTCCCCCAGAGCGTGGCTCGTGCCCGCCAGGCGACTTCCCCCTGCTCACCGATCAGTTCGGTCGGAGTTCCGACGAGATCGGTGACGATCGAGAAGAACCGGGAGTCGATCTCGTTCTGACTCAGAGAATCGATTCGCCGATCGGTCTGGCCCACGGGATGAAGACCGTCGTAGTCCCATGTTGTCGCTATCGGACCGGGCAGGTCGGGTCCGGTCGCGACTTGTTCCACCAAGGTCGCACCGTCCCAGGTGAAGCGGATCTCCTCAGCCACCGTCGTGCCGTCCGGGGACAGCCGCTGCTTGGCCGTGCGCCGGCCGAACGGGTCGTAGCGGTAGCGCCACACGGTGCCGTCGGGGGTCGTCACGGAGGTGAGGCGGTCCTCCGCGTCCCAGGTGTAGTGCCAGACGTCCGCCTTGCGGGAGATCCTGACCTTGCGGCGTACGACGATCCGCCCGGCGGCGTCGTAGACGTAGTGCACCGCGCCGGCCCGGACGAGTCTGTTGCCCTCGTAGGCCCGCTCGCCCTGCGCCTCCGCGCCGGGGTGCCCCTGCGGCCATGCGGCCCGCGTCTGGTTGCCGGAGGCGTCGTAGGCGTAGTTCTCGTTCCAGCCACGGGCCTGTACGCCGGTCACCCGGCCGGCGCCGTCGAGCTGGAACCGACGGTGGCCGCCCGACTGGTCTTCCATGCCGTCGAGTTGGACGTCGACACCGGTGAGATGGCCGTCGACCCGGTAGTGGTAGGCCCGACGCAGCAACGTTCCTGCGGCTGTGGTCACCGCCTGCTCCGCGATGCGGCCCGCGGGGTCCCAGAGGCGGGTGAGTGTCAGCCCTGCGTCCGGGAACGTCCTTGAGGTCTCACGTCCCGCGGTGTCGTGGGCGAAGACGAGAGCGCGCCCCGCGCAGTCCATGCGCGACAGCTGTCCCGAGGCGTCGTACGCGAAGGTAGTCGCGGCGCCGACCGGTGTGACGCGCCGGGCTGGGCGGCCCGTCCGGTCGTACGTGCGCGACAGGACCCGCCCGTCGACGGACTCGGAGATCATGCGACCGAGTTCGTCCCGTCGGTACTCCGTTTCGCTGGAAGGTCCGGTCATGCGCAGCAGCCGGCCCATCACGTCGTGCTCGTAGTGGGTCGTCTGCCCGTCGACGTCCTTCGCGGTGAGCCAGTCGAGCGCGTCGTACGCGTAGGTGACCCGCTGGCCGACGGCGTTGACGCGCGCCGAGAGCCGGCCCGTCAGGTCGTGTTCGTACTCCACACGGCGCCCGTCGAAGTCGACCTCGGCCGTCACCTGTCCGGCCGGGTCGTACTCGTAGCGCCACACGAGACCCTGGGGGTTGACCACCTTCGTCAGTTGCAGCGCCGCGTTGTGCTCGAACTCGTACCGCGATCCGTCCGGTCGGGTCTCTGCGGACACCATGTCGAAGTGGGTGTACTCGTGGTGGGAGACACGGCCTTCCTCGTCGGTGTGGCTGAGACAGTTCCCCTCACCGTCGTACGTCCATGTCTCCTCGGCGCCCGTCGGTCCCACCCTGCGCAGGAGCTGCCCCTCCACCGACCACCAGAGCATGGTCTCGGCGCCGACAGGGTCGAGCACCGTGCTCATGCGCCCGAAGGCGTCGTACCGGTAACGCGTGATCCCGCCTGCGGGGTCCACCGTTTCCAGCGGAAGTCCGGCCGGACTGTTCCGAACGCGGAGAGTGTTCCCCGCGGAGTCCGTCGCTGATGTCAGGAAACCGGAATCGTCGTACGCGAAGGTTGTCGCGGCGCCCGACTCGTCCGTCACCGACAGGTGGTTGCCCCGCTCGTCATAGGTGTGCCTGACGACCGTTCCGTCCTCCTGGAAAAGCGTGACCGGGAGATTCAGCTCGTTGTACTCGACAGAGGTCTCGTAGCCGTCGGGACGCACGACTCGCACGGGCAGACCGTACTCGTCGTTGTCGATCCGCAAGGTGTTCCCCAACGCGTCCGTCCGAGCGGTCACATGGTGGTACCGGTCGTACTCGGTTCGCGTCACCGCGCCGTTGGGATCGATCTCCGCGACGACCTGGTAGGCACCGTTGATGACGTGCTTGGAGACCTGTCCTTCGGGTGTGACCGCCGTGGTGACATGCATTCCGGGGAACGCGGGATCCGTTCCGCCGTATTCGAGAGAAAGAGTGAAGTCACCTGCCTCACCGCCTTCCGCGATACAGCGATCCTCCTCGTCATAGACATACCTGTAGTGACTGTCGTTCGAGTCGATCCACGAGACGATGCGCAGCCTGTCGTCGTACTCGAAACGCAATTGCAGCCCTGTGGATCCGTGAATCTCAGTGAGGTTCCCGTCCACATAACCAAAGCGTTTGACGAGTGCGTCCGATCCGTCCTCCGCACCCCCTGCGAGCGTGAGGACGGTGATACGACCGTCTTCCGTGGTCAGTTTCAGGTGGTAGCCGCCGGATGACCTGATGCCGGTCGGCAGACCGTGATCGTCGTACTCGAAATGCAGGGTCTGCCCGTTGCGGTCGCTCGTCCTGCGCAGTTGGGAGCATCCGTCGGCGGCCGGCCTGTCGAAGATCGACGTGATTCCGGTCAGCGGGTCGCTCACCTCGTATCCGCCGTTCTCCAGGCGGGCGAGCGGCCAGCGCGGTCCCGCTTCCGGAAGCACCGGGACTTCCGGCCCCTCCGGATGCGGATAGGACAACAACTGGCCGTCCGCACAGACGAAGATGACGCCCAGCTCATCGATCTCAAGGTGTTCGTCCATGGTCGAGGACCACGACGGCCCGAACCACCATCCCGCGCGGTAGTCGGACTGAACCCGCCGCTGAAAGACGAGCGGCAGGGCGCCGGGCAGTTCGACATCGGTCTGCGGGAGGAACATCACTCCCGTAGCCATGTCAATGGGGTCGCTCAGGCCATTGCGAACCTTGGTCTTGAACCGTGCGAAGGAATCTTTTGATCTTCCGAGCATCGAACGGGCGCTTTTACCGAGCCCACGCAGCCCTTGAGCCATGCCCTTGAGGCCTATTTTCCCGAGCCCCTTGAGCCCCTTGGCGAGTCCGCCGAGGGTGGTCAGCCCCTTCATCCCGGGTATGCAGTCAAGGGCGGCGAAGGCGACATCCCAGAGAGATGCCTGCCCCTTCATATATTTATTGAGGGTGTCGGCAAGCACGATCAGCGCGGCGATCAGCACGATCGCCCCCAGGATCGGCCCACCGATAATCATGGCGATAATGCCCAGAACCGCCACGACGACCTTGCAGACGGCGACGATGGTGTCCCAGTTGTCGACGAACCAGTCCCCGACTTCTTCGTACCACTTACGGTTCTGAATCCCCGCGTCCGAAGCATCGTCCAGCTTGCGCTTCGCCTCCCCCGCCGCGTCCTCACGCATCTGACGGGCATCCGCGGCCATCTTCTTCGCCGCGTCCAACGCACTCTGCGCGGAAGTCACGTCAGATTGGGCGGCGGTGTGGGCGTCCTTGGCACTCTGGGCATCCCGGGTGGCGGCCCGCACCTTCGCCTCATCCGGCTTCGGCACGTCCTTACCCGCCGAACCGGGATCATCCTTGTACTTGTCGGCTTCCTTGTTCGCCCGCGTCACCCACGAATCAGCCGACGACAACTTGGACTTGGCAGACGAGAGATCGGCCTGCGCCTCCCGCCCCTTGACGAGCGCCTTGTCGGCCAGCGTCTGCGCCCGCTCCAACTCGGGCCAGTACGCCGCCAGCGCATCCCCCGCCAGGTCGTACGACTTCTTCAGCTTCTTGAGATTCTTCGGCACCCCGGAAAACTCATCCCGGAACACATCGGCCGTCTTGCCCACCATCGCCAGGACGGCATCCTCGTCCGCCATGCCTTTGACGAGCCGCAGAGCGTCCTGCACGTCGTCTGCGAAGTCATGCAGGATCTTGGCAAGGGACTTCACCCGGACCGGATCCCCAGGCGTCGGATCCTTGTCCAGATCCAGCACATGCCAGTCCGTCGGCCGATACCCCGCCACGCCGCAACCCCCGTCACGCCAACCCCGTCAACCACACGTACGCACAAGTGAAGTTACTTGGTACGGGCGTTCGGTGAAAAGGTCACGAGGCCGGCCGGAGGTCGCCCTACTCCGCGAAGCGGAACGTCGACGTGATCGCGTCGAAGATGTCGAAGAAGGAGTCGGCGAGGTCGAGCACCTGGCTGCTCCCGGCGACGAGCGCGACCTTGCCCTCCTGGCCCGGGACGGGGATGAACGTTTGCATCAGCACGGCGCGGATGGTGCGCTTGAGGGCGTCATCGGGTACGGGGATGTCCTCGATGCCGTACGTCCGCGCGGCCGGGCCGACGTCCGGGATGTCGACCGTGGTCACCTTGCGCCACGCGTCGCCCTCCTTCTTGGCCTCGCGCACGGCGAGCTGGGCCGCCATGACCTGCGGGTCGGTGGAGAGGGGCTCACCGTCCTTCGTACGGCCGCCGACGAGGGAGACCGTGATCGACCCGGTGATCGGGACGTCACCGCCGAAGCTCTCGGCCATGCAGCCGCAGTACAGCGCGCCCGACTTCCAGGCGTCCGCCGCGGCCTTCTGCAGGAAGGCGGTGTACGTGTCCTTGTACTTGCGCACCTCCGGCTGCTGCCGCACGCGTTCGTCGACCATGCGCCGGATCGAGTCGCCCCGCGACTCGGGCCGCACGTCGAACTCCCACCACGACTCCGGCACCTTGATCCGAAAACCACCGCGCTCGATGGTGAGCGTTTCCATGTAGCGGGCCATGTCGGCTGTACTCCCCCGGTCGGGCATGACGGTCAAGAAGGCTGCGAGGGCCACAACGCGATCTGACGTTCGCAACCCGGGGAGAGCCTACGAGGTCGCGTGCACGTCGACATCCCCACGGCCGCGAGCAGCAGTACCGCGATGGGCACACCGCACAAGTCGTCCTCGGCGGCGGTGACCGGGGCGGCGGCGCCTTCGGGGCCGTTCCGGACGCAGGGTCTCTTTCGACGTACGGGCAGCCCAGGGCTCAGCTGGTGTCCGACTTCAGCCCTGCGCGGCGGAGATCCTCGTCGCCGCCGGCGTGATGCCCGACAGGTCTCGGGCCGTGACGCTGTTGCGGTCGCGGACCGAGCGGCCGAGTGCGTACTGCGGCCACAGGCCCGCTGCCACGCGGCGGCTGCGTTCGCTCCATTCGCGTGCCGGGGCGCTGCTCGCCTTGTAGTAGTTGAGGGCGTAGCCGCCCGTGTGGATCCGCAGCAGGCAGAAGCCTCCGGGGTACTCCTTCACCGCGCCCACCTCCTGCAAGGTGACGTGCCGCGCCTGCGGGAGGACCGTGCGCTTGTTGCGGTGGGTGTGGCCCGCGTGATGGAGGAAGACGCCGGGGGCGGCGGCGTACGTGTCGAGGATCGCGCGGGCCTGGCGGCGGTTGAGGCGTTGGCCGCTGGTCACGGGGAACGGCGAGTTGCGTACGGTCAGCGGGTGGTGCCCGAAGACCACCGTGGGCTGGTCCTTGTGCGCCCGCACATCGGCCCGGAACCAGGCGAGTTGCTCGTCGGAGAGCCCGCCCGAACCGGCCCCGTTCCCTCTCTTCTCGTACGTGTCCAGCCCGAGGACGCGCAGGCCGCCGAGGTCGCGGGAGAAGTACGCGGCCTCCCCGTCGGGCCCGCCGTCAACGGGGAAGGAGTCCAGAAAGCTGTCCCCGCGCCCTTCTTGCAGACCCTGCCGACCGCGCCGGTCGTGGTTTCCGCGTACGACGAAGTAGTCCTGCCCGTGCGTGCCGAATCCGTCCAGCAGCCGCCGGGCCTCCGACAGATCCCGCGGCGCGCCGCCTGCGGATATGTCCCCCGCGGCCAGCAGATGGCGGGCGCCGCGCCGGTGCGCCTCCTCCACCAGCGCCCTGCCCATGATCTCCGGGTACGGGCCGAGGCCGAACCGCTGGGAGATGCCGCGCATCAACGGCATGCCCGTCACCAGTCCGGCCGTGGTCTCGCCGAGATGGAGGTCGTTGCAGAGGGCGATCGACAACAGGTGGCGGCCGGGCGGGGGTTGGGGCGTGGTGAAGGAGTACGGGCCCGCATGGGTGCCGAAGCCGTGGAGGGAGGTTCCGACGGCGTTGCCGCTCACCAGGTGCAGTGGGGTGGGCGTGGCCGCGGAGCCGCGGGAACGGGCCTGGTAGTAGTACGTCTGGCCGGGTTCGAGGTCCGTCAGCTCCACGTAGTGGTGTGCGGTGTCACGGCCCTCGGAGGCGGTCCGGTTCAGATGGGCGGGATGGGTGCCGTAGACGACCTCGCCCTCCGACTCCACACCGGTGTACCAGGTGATGACGGCCCGGTCCTCGGTGAGGGTCACCAGTTCCAGATCGACGGCGGACACGGCGTCGGGGGGACGGGCCGCGGAGTGGAGGAGGGTTCGAAGGAGGGCGTGCGGGGCGGCGAGGCAGCATGGCATGCCTGTTTTGTTCCCCCGTGCGGTGAACGCGAACTCCTACGGCTCCCTTACGGCTCCTGGCCGTCGCCTGTCGTCTCGGGGTACGCGACGAAGGTGCCCTTGGCGGGGAGGGTGAGGACGAGGCCGCGTTCGCGGAGTTCGCGGACAGCTCGGCGGGCCGTCAGGTAGGCCACCCCGTACTCCGCACCCAGGTCCCGCTCCCCGGCCAGCCGCGCTCCCGGCTGCAGCTCCCCGGACGCGATCTGGGCGGCGATGTGGTCCGCCACCTGCATATAGACGTACGCGATCTTGTTGGGGTCGATCGGTGAATCGCCTGTTTCTCCTGCCATACCTACCACCGTAAAACAGCACTGAGCTGCAGTGATGGTCATAAAGCTGCAGACTGCTATGCACTGACATGCGCAGCAATGTAGGCTCACGGCACGAAATACCCCGGCGACGGCGCCAACCGTCCCGGGGCTATGGCCAACGCTTCGAAGGAGCGTCAACGTGCTGGACCTTACTCTCCGCCTCCTCGCCCGGGTGCTGAACCTGTGCACCCCGCGCCCGAGCGGCCGTCACCGCCTGGGGTCACTCCCGCCGCTCCGGTTCATCCCGGTCCCCCCGCCCCGTTTCGGCTCGGTCCGCAGCCGCCACGCGGCGGAACACGGTATTCACGGCGTCCCGGTGGCCGCCCGATGACGCGCCCCGCGGTGCGGATGTGCGCCCGCTGCCACCGGGTGACCGCCCAGCCGGTACTGGTCCACGAGGTGCACGCGGCGACGGGTCCCGGCTTCAACGTCTACGCGTGCCCGGAGTGCGCGGACCAGTACCCGCCCATGACGGACGTACTGGAACTCACGCAACCCCGCCGCCGCCCAGGCACCCGCCTCACCCTGCGGGTCTACACGGTCGACGCGCGCGGCGCCGTGACCGGGGAGCGGAGCAGGGTCGAGATCCGGACCGGCGGAAGCTCCGGCCCGCTGCCCCCGCCACTGCCGCAGACATCGGCGTACCCACCGTGCGGGTGCCCGCGTTGCCGGACGCCGGAGCGCGGCGCGGCGCAACAGAACTGAGGCGGCCTCGGGCCCCGGACGCACGCCAGTGTCCGGGGCCCAAGGCATACCCGGGGGAACGTCCGGGTCCGCTGTGCACTCAGACACGATCGGGTCACTTGCGCCATCGGCTTGCCCCGATTCCTCCAGGTCCGACCGTCCGCGCAGGGAAGTTCGCGGTAGCGAAAGCGCGCACCCCACGGATACCGTCATGGCTCTTGAATGTGTCCAAATCTCACGGGGGTTCACTGTGAAGCGCCGATCTTTGCCCGTTGCTGCCGCGCTCGCCGCGACCGCAGCCCTGCTGCTCACGGCGTGCGGCGGCGGGGACGACAAGTCCAGCGACAACGACAAGATCGCGGGCGCCGACCAGGAATCGAAGAAGCCTACGAAGTCGGCGGAGCCGGCGGGGGCGGCCGAGGACAGCCCCGACGGGGTGGACGTGTCCCTGCCCAAGGACATGAACCTGGTCTTCGACTGGGAGAAGCCGAAGGCTAAGAACGAGGCGGCGGCTATGGATGATGCCGCGAACTACATCCGCGCGATCTTCCGGGGTGTGGACAAACGCACAGCCAAGGAAGCTGCCGTGACCACGTATTCCACCGGTGACGGACTCCACTACGCGCAGGTCCAGATCGACGACAGGCTCGACGGCGGACGGACGTCCACCGGCACCCGGCGTTACTACGACGTATCCACCCGGTCCAGCGCAAACGGCAAGTCCGTGGAGGTCGCATTCTGCTCGGATGCGAGCAAGTTCTACGGCAAAGAGGTTAAAACGGGGAAGGTCCTAAAGACCGAACCATCGCCCGAGGACTTCAGCCACTTCAGGATCATCATGGTGCAGTTTCCTACCAGCGACAGCCTGTGGCAGGCATCCAAGGTGTTCGTTGAGGAGAAGGCGGCGAAGTGCCAGTGAACGCAGCATCGCGTACGCCCCTCATCAGCACTGTTGCCCTGACGCTGACCCTCGGCACCTTTTTCCTCTCGGCACCGGCTCACGCGGGGGACGGGACGGGCGATGGCACCGGCGCCAACACCGAACAGGAGGGCGGCGGCGACGGCAAAAGCATCTACGCCGCCGCCAGCGTCCAGTACTCCGGAGCCGTCACCAAGAGCGGCGGCGCCGGAAACGTCGCGTCCGCCGACGTCAACTGGACGCCCCCGCCCTGCTGGTACGCCCCCTACATGGGCGCCGAGGACTTCAAGAAGAAGATGTCCGGCGACATCGACAAGTGGCAGAACGACCCCGACATCACAGGAACCGCTGGCTCGGCCATCGGTGAGATGCAACGCCACTACGAGGACGACTACGGCTGGACCGACACCCCCGGCTACAAGGACTACAACGTCGACAAGGACGGCGAGGGGATGTTCTGGGCGGGAGTTGAGAACCCGAACGAGCCGGACTACCTCAAGCGCACCGCGTGCAGCGACCTCCCCTTCTGGGTCGACAACGGCGAGGCCCCGCCGCCGCAGTACGAGCAGGCCATCACTCCGGAGATGCTGGCGGCACTCGCGTACCAGCACATGGAACTGCCCGGCACCAAGGTGACGCTGGCCCCCGAGGCGATCACCAAGGTGAACCTGCCGACGTGGGCGTGGCTGGACGAGGCCGTGTTCGACGAGGTCCAGGCGACAGCCGCGATCAACGTCCCCGGCTTCAACATCCAGGCGACCACGACGGCGAAGCCGAAGTCGCTGACGCTGAGCCCGGGTGCGGCGGACGCGACGACGATCCCGGCCGACGGCGGCTGCCCGATAGTCGACGGCAAGATCGGCGAGCCGTACGCCAAGGGCAAGGCCGGGGAGACGCCGCCCTGCGGCATCATCTACCGCCGCTCCTCCGGCGGCGAAACACTCCCCCTCAAGGCAGCCCTCACCTGGGAGATCAGCTGGACGGGCACGGGCCAGGCGGGCGCGGTCGGCATGCCCGACGGCACGATCGAGGCCACGCAGAACATCACGGTGGAGGAAATCCAGTCGGTGAACCGCTGACTGCCCCTCCTTTCCCCCCATCCCCCACATGAGTGGCTACGACTGGCTATGAGTACCCATGAGTGACCTGCGCCTTGAGGACACCGTCTTCGAGGATCTGAAGAAGACCTTCTCGACGATCAGCGACCGGATGGACAGCGCGCGCCGCACGCTCCGCGGGGCCGACGGCTCCTCGGTCGGCGAGGGCGGACTCATCGAGGACGTACACGAGTTCGCCGACGACTGGGGCTACGGCATCAAGCAGCTCGGCAAGCACACGCAGGGTGCCGTGAAGATGATCAACAAGATCGGCGAGGAGTTCGGCAAGCTCGACCACGACCTCGCCGAGTCCCTCAAGACGAAGAAGAAGGACAAGTAGACGTGGCCGGCAAGCGACCCGCCTTCCCCCACATAGGCTGGGATCCGACGCCGGGAGACGTCGACGACACCCGGGACCTCGCGAAGAAGCTCGGGGGCCTGGCAAGTGATCTGAGCACGACTCTGCGGGAGCTGGAGCGGATCGAGGCGGGTGCCTGGAAGGGCAAGACCGCGGTCGCCTTCACCGAGTACGTCGGCCAGGACGTCACCCCGCTCATCAGCAAGAGCCACGACTCCTTCGACAAGGCCTCGCGCGCCCTGCACCGGTGGGCGAACGAACTCCAGGACTTCCAGGACGAGGCGAACCGCCTGGAGAAGTCGGCCGGCGAGAAGCTGGAAGCACGCGAGACGGCCCAGCAGAAGGCCGACGCGAAGAGCGACGGCAAGGGCAGCGAGGAACTGGGCAAGGCCTCCGGCGCGGTCGACGAGGTCACGGGCAAGGTCCACGACCTGGAGGACCGCTACAAGCGGGCCGCCGGCGCCATCAGCAAGGAACTCGACAAGGCGGGCGACATCGCCCCGGACGAGCCTGGCTTCTGGGACAAGCTGGGCCAAGGAATCTCGGACAGCTGGGACGCCACCGGCGAATGGCTCAAGGAGCACGCCGACCTGATCAAGGCGATCGGTGATGTGCTTGGTGACATCACCGCGGTGCTCGGCATGCTGGCCATCGTCACGCTTCCGTTCCCGCCCCTCGCGGCCATCTTCGGCACGGCCGCGCTCATCGGCGCCGGACTCACCCTGGCTGCGCACAGTGTCGCCAAGGCGTCCGGCGCAGACGTGAGCTGGGCGCAGCTCGGACTCGACGCGGTGGGTCTGCTGCCGGGCATCGGAATGTTCGGCAAGGGGATCAAGGTGGTCGGAGCAATGAAAGCAGGGAACGTGGTGGGCAAGCTCGGGGCGGGATTTCAATCGACCAAAATAGTGGGCAACACCCGAGTACTGCTGTCCTTCGGTGAGGACTCCGTGGGCATTGTCGGGGGACTCGGCAAGCCTGGCCTGGTGAAGATCGGGGGTACGTCCGAACACGTCTACGAAGTCGCGCACAGGAGCAGCGGTTTGATGTCGCGTATGGGAGGCGTCTCCGTCGCGGGTTACCACCAAGGACAATTGATCGGATCCAAGGGGGCAAACCTCATCCCCGGCGTGAAGATCGACCCGTTCAGCGTCGGCGCCATGGCCGTAGACGCCGGCATCAAGGTCGCACCCAAAATATACGGACATGTGGCCGGTGACTAGTTCGGAATATCAACCTCGAACAGCCGGGTATTCAATGTGGTACGACAGTGCGGCACGTTAGTACACTCCGACCCGGACTTGCCGCGAAGGGGAATTCACACCGATATGAGCGTCTGGCAACCCGATTCGAACGAGACTCTCCTGGCCCGCGCTCCGGTCACCTTTGCCACGGGCGAGGCCATGCGTGTCAGCGGAATGCGGTGGTTCCGCGATACTCAGCGCCGCGACATGCAGAGCGAACTGGCCGGTTGGCCCGCTGGACCGCAGTACGCCGCCCGCTCAACGGCCGACACAGCGGCACGGAATACCGTCAAGGGTGCGGCGATCGCGGCAGGCGTCGCCGTCCTGAGCTTCCTCTCGGCACATGGCGGGAATCTCGGAGGCACTCCGGGCACCGGTCACGGCACAAATACCTCGAACGATCACGCAGACGAGATCGACGACTTCCCTGTCATGTGGGCCGCGCCGGGCACCATCGCCCGCACCCTGCCATGGCAACTGGACCCCGGCCGCTCTTCCGAGAAGCGCTACCGCACGCACGCGGTCGTCACCGACCGCCGGCTCGTGATCGTGGGCTTTCCGTACGTCAAGGGGAACGATCGACTCATCGACGACGAACTCCTGTGGGAAACACCACGATCGGCCATCCGTAGCATTGAACTGCGGGATTTCAAACTCGGCCACGACGCGAAAGTTATTTTCACGGACGACTCGTGGTGCAGGCTGGGCAGTGTGAGTCGAGAAAAGCTGACTCGAAACCTGATCGAACCGCTCGACTCCATTCCGCTGGAAACACTTACGTCGGCCCAGAGACATACTGCAGAATCCTTTGCAGCGGCCCAGGCTCCTGATTTCCAGACGCCATTGGTACGGCGGAACCCCTGCGGTTGCCTCCGTGTCGAGGTACTGGCCCCGAGCACGATCGGCGCACTCTTCGGCCACCCCAGCCTGGACACGGTCATGGACGCACAGGGCAAAGAGCTTGAGCTCACCGAGTACCACCCCGAAGACTTCCTGTCGTAGAACTCGCTCCCCACACAACCTGAACGGTTCCCCACGCCACATGAGTCCAGCTGCTGACTCCACGAACGCCCTGCACCTCAGCCCTGCCGACGGCGCCCTCCCACCCCTCTGGTTCCTCGCCCCGGAGGGTTTCTTCACCCTTCCCATCGCCGCCACCGCCGAGGAACGCAGCGAACGGGCCTTCTCCTTCGTACGAGAGCTGTACTCACGAGGCGACGAGAGCATCTGGGAACCTGCCGCCACCTATTACGCGGCAATGGCAGAACTGATGGGAGACACAGGTGTGTCCTACGCGGCGATGGGCCTGTTCTCCACCGCAGACGATGCGGGCGAAGAGACCGCAGACGGGGAAGTGCCCAGATATGAGCCGTCCAACGGTGTAGCCCAATGCGCGCTCTCCATAGCCATAACCCCCACCGACCAGGGCGACCCGGATCCGGATATCGTCGCGCAAGGCATCCTCGCCACGCTTTCCAGTGACCCGTACAACGACGCCATCTGGCTCGACCTGCCGTGCGGCCCGGCGGTGTCCTGCATCACGGTGCGCGAATATCGGCTCGGCCCCGAAGTGACGGCGACAGGCGAGCCGACGAAGCTCGTTACCGGACAGATCCAGGTCCATGTCCCTTTCCCCACCGGACCGTTCGTCGCGGTTTTCACTCTCTACACAGCGTCGATGGACCAGTGGTCCGAGATCTACTCCCTTATGGCGGCCATTCTCCAGACTGTGTCCTTTATCGATCCGCTGGAAGATGCGGAGAGGACGGCGGATGGGAATACGGACCCAGCTTCGGTATCAGTCGATACCACAGGCGCCGACGGGTCCCAGACTGCCGACGCGCCCAGGTTCCGGTGACAGCTCCTCATGGCCCCGCGGCCGAGTCCGAAAGTCAGGCGTCGATGGAGCAACCCGTCCCGAGCAGAAGGTCGGCGCAGCAGGAGCAGACATAGAAACAGAAGCACAAGCTGAGTCCTGGCCGCCCCGCACTGCTTTCGGCGCGGCATGCCGGGGTGCGGTCGTACTGGGTTTCGCGGTCGCCAGTGCACCCGCCGGAGCGTGGGCCGCCTCGGAAGTCATGCGGTACGAGGACGAGTTGGCAATCGGTTCCACAGCTCTGGTCGCCCTCACCGCCGGAACGCTGGTCTCACTCTGACTGCGGGCAAGAAACGTCTACTCCGTTCTCGCCGTCAACGGCACTCTGCTGGCCACTCTGGCCGGCGCCTGGATCCTCGACGGTGGATACGCCTCCAAGGCGAGCCCTTATCTCGCGCTGAACGGCACATGGTCCGTCTACCTGGCGTCACAACTGGCCGTCGGTGCCACACTCACATTCGCCGCGATCACCTGGGGCACCGTCAGCGGATACCGCCACCCTCGCCCGAAGGAGGAGCCGGAGCAGGCATAGGCCCTACACCCAGGCGAGGACAACCTTCGCCGATTGCTCCGAAGCCCTACCGAGACACGTGGGAGACGACAAGATGGCAGGGTCGGCCAAACCCCGTCGGCGCAGGGCGGCCGCTGCTTCGCTGCAGTACGAACACCGGCCCGGCAGCAGATCAGCACGCGAGGAAGAGGACTCCGGCAAAGGCAACACCCTGTTCGGCTGTCTCGCCTGCCTTGTCATCGTCGCCCTGCTCGTGCCGTTCGCCTTCATGAGTGATTACTGGGGCGACGACACATGGAAGTGGGCGGCCGACGAGTGGCCGGGCGGGGCGTACGGCCTCGCGGTGTTCATGGGGGTGCTCGTGCCCTACGTGCTGATGCTCTTCATCAAGGCCCTGTCTCCGCTGAACAGGAAGTTCTGGAAGGCTCACACCGCCCGCTCGATCGGTCGCACGCTGCTGGCCGTCGCATGCGGAGCAGTGATGCTGCAGCTCATCTCGTTGATCTTCGTCGCCCAGGACACGGGCAACTGGGGTCGCGGGCCCTCGGGTCCGCCCAGTTGGACCTTCCGCACCCAGCCCTGGCTGTGGGCGGTCGGGTTCGTGGCGACGGTCGTCACGGCCGCGCTGTGGATCACCGTGGCCATGGTCCTCGACGGGCGGCGTACACGAAGCGGCGAGCCCAGCCCCTCCAGTCCGAATTGAGCGGTTATGGGATTACTCGCGGAAAAGTTCGCTGTGGCGAAAACACGCCCCCCACGGCTAGCGTCGGTCGGCATGCAGCAGACCCCGCCGTCCAGCCGGAGTGCCGAGAGCCCCGTAAGCCCCGAGAGCACGGAAAATCCCGGGAGCAACGGTGCCGAGGCCGTCGAGAGTGAGAACGTCTTCGGGCTCATCACGCCCGAGGACTGGTATCGCATTCCGCTCCGGCCCGAGGACCGTCGGGACGCGTCCGTGAGCGCCCTGGTCAAAAGGCAGTTCGCGGGCGTGGACGACCAGCCGGTGCTCCGTCGGCAGGCGCAGGAGCAGCTGCTGGGTGCGGCCGAGGCAGGCGTCGAGCAGGGCGGAGTGGTGCTCTACCTGTCGTTCCTGGAGGCGGCGGGGATTCCGCTTTCGGCCTCCCTGCTGATCTCGCGCCTGCAGCGGCGGTTCGACGCCCTCGACACGGTCTCGGCACTGTCCGGCAAGGGCGACACGTCCCACGTACAACTGCCCGCCGCAGGACGAGCGGTCCGTCGACGGCGTACGGAACGGACCCGGGAGGCCCGGCGGCTCGGCTCCGAGTTCGAGGACACCGTCGTGGAGTACTTCGTCCCCGTACCGGACCGGGACGAGGTCCTGATGCTGACGTTCAGCACTCCGCTGGAACCGATCGCGGACGCGATGGCGGAACTCTTCGACGCGGTCGCCGGTACCCTGCGCTGGCAGAAAAAGCCCCAGGAAGCTCAGGGAACACCAGCGGCACGGTAAGCACTGAAAGCTCATGGAGTACGGGGGTAACAGGGATGGGCGACGAGCGGCTCAGAGTGTCCACGGACGATCTGCACACAGCCGGCGTGGGACTGCGCACGGTGGCCACGGAGTTCGAGGGGCTCGACAAGCTCATGGACTCCTACGACCGGCGGACGGTCGGCCACAAGTTGCTGCAGGAACGGCTGCAGGAGTTCTCCGACGGCTGGAACGACAACCGCGAGAAGATGATCGAGGAGATCAAGGGGCTCGGCGAGGTGGCCAAGACGGCGGGCGAGGCCTACACCGAGATCGACGATCAGCTCTACAAAGCCCTCATCGGCAAGGACAAGAAGTGACGCGCCCCGCCGACCACCGCTGGGAGGTACTGGGCGAGGGCGAGGACCCGGTGCCCGGCGACGTGGACGACCTCAAGGCGCTCGCCAGACGCTTCACCGCCACCGCGAAGACGATCTCGGACTCCGCCGCCGCGCTGCGCCGCCTCGGCGACCAGAAGAGCTGGGACTCCAAGGCGGGCCGGGAGTTCGCCGAGAAGGCCGACGACACCGCGAAAACCGTGAGCAAGGCGCACAAGCGGTACGAGGAAGCCGGTATCGCGCTGAAGGAGTACCACACAGAACTTGAGGAGATCCAGGAGGACGCGGACCGGCTCCTCGGACAGGCCGAGACGAAGAGCGGCGACCTCACGACCGCCAGGTCCAAGGCAGACACCCCGCCCAAGGACACCGACAAGGCCGGGCAGAAGAAGCTCGACAGCGCGGTGACGGATCTGCAGGGCGACCTCGACGGTCTGCGGGACAAACTCGCCCCGCTCAAGACCCGTCACAACACGGCGGGCAACACCGCCGCCAAACGCATCCACCAGATCACCGAGGGAGACGACCTCAACGACTCCTGGCTGGACGAGCTGCGCGACACCCTGAAGATCGTCGCCGACATCGCGGGAGCCGTCGCGGCCGTCTGCGGGCTGGTGGCGCTCCTGGTCGGCTGGATCCCGATCATCGGGCAGGCGATCGCCGGCGTCCTGGGCACCATCGCGCTGATCGCGACCGCCATCTCCCTCGTCTGTCATCTGCTCCTCGCCATCAACGGCGACGGATCGTGGGGCGACGTCGCCATGGACGTCCTGGGCCTTGCGACCTTCGGCATCGGGCGGGTCTTCTCCGCCGGTGCCAAACTCGCCGCCACGGCCGGCCGCAGCCGCGTGTGGACCGCGGCGGCCCAGTACGTACGCGGCTGGAATCCCGGTCTCAACGCGGCGGCGCGGCGCGCGCTGGTCGTCGAGATGGTCGGTGCGCGCGCCGGAGCGACCGCGTCGGCCGCCGCGCCCAACGTGGGCCTGGGAGCCGCCTTCAGGGGCCTCGGCACCTCCTTCGCCGACGACCTCGGCACGATCCGGAGCAACTGGCGGGACCTGCTCAAGGTCGGCGACAACGTCTCCGCGGTCCGTGACGCCTGGCGCGCGGGCGGCGCACGCGGCCTGGCCAGCATGTACGTGGGTCCGGGAATGGTCGACGAGCTCTCCCGGATCAAGAACATCGACCCGTCTGACCTGAGCATCATCGGTACGCCCGACGCGTTCAAGCAGGCCATGCAGTACAACTCGTGGGCGCTCGGGGCGACCGGAACGGGGGCGACCTCCGACACCAAGAGCTTCCTCGGTCTCTTCGGGGGCGACGACATCGACGTGACCGGACCCGATGCCTCACTGGCGGGAAGGTAGCCACTGATGCCCACCGCAGACACGGCCTCGGACACCTCGGCGGCCGACTGGCAGCAGTGCCGCGTCACGCTGCCCACCGCGCACAACTGGCTCGTACTGGACCTCGCCACCCCACACCCCGGTGAGTGGGCCCGGTCCGCGGCCGACGAGCACTTCGCGGCGGACGTACCCGACGACCTGCGTACGGCGTTCGCCCAGGACGTGCTCTGGTACCACGACGTCGCCGCCCGCCAGAAAGCCCTCTGCGCCGCGCTTCTCGCACCTCAGGACGGCGGCGTGGCCGCGTTCTACTGCGTACGGGAACTGGCGGGCATCCCCGCCGGATCGCTGCGCCTGGACGTACTGCGCGCGGAGGCCGAGAACGCCGAGGGGCCGTTCTTCCGGCCGCCGGAGATCACGGAGGTCGAACTGCCTTTGGGGGCCGCGCTGCGGGTGCACCGCCTGGAGCCCACGGATCCCGACGCCGGCAGCGGCTCGGTGCTGGAGGGAGTGGCGCACTACGTCCTGCCGCGGGCGCATCCCACCGCGCTGGAGTGCCGGCTGCTCTGGGGAGCCCTGGGGCTCGGTGAGGAACTGGGCAGGATGGCCGACGAGTTGGCGGAGTCAGTCCGACTCGTCTGAACCATCACCCTGACCGCGTGCCCGGCCGCGGGTAGCGCCCTGCGAAGTGCCCAGCAGTCCCTGTACGCCGCCGAGCCCGAACCGCTCCCACGGCACGAGCGCCAACGGCATCCAGCTGAAACCGACGACGAAGACGCTCACCAGAGTGGTCGCTCCCTCGGGCAGGAACCGGCCGAGCTGCGCCACGACGAAGGAGACGAGCAGCAGGTAGACACCGACGACAAGGGTGCCGAGTACCTTCAGCAGGGCCTCGCCGGGGCCGATCCTGGGCTTCTCGTCGGTCCCCCGGACCGCGGCGAAGAGGGTCAGCGGCACCAGCAGGCCCGCCAGCCCGCCCGCGCCGATACCGCCGACGACCAGGACGTTGCGTCCGTCCTCCGGCACCGCCGACGACAGGAACGAGTCGTCCGCCAGACCGGTGGCCACGGCGACACCGGCGTAGCCGCCGAGCGTCATGGTCGCCAGCACGAGCAGCAGCCCGGCGCCGAAGGCGATGTTCCCCGCGACCGAACGCCCGGGGCTCTGTGCCCGGGGCTTCCCGGCCCCTGATCCGACAGACATGGACTCTCCCATTCCTCGCGGGGTCCGGACGAGGATAGCTGGCCGGGGCGACCATGAGGCAGGGCCGTCGGCGGCAGCGACGTCGCTGCCGATATTGGCCGCCCAACAGTCGACGGACGGACTTGGATCCCCTTGGTCAGCGCAGCAACAGAACTGTGCTCCCCGTACATCCTCTTGACGTCAGATCCAGTGCAGGGTTTCCGCCACCACGTCGAACAGCTCCACCATCTGGTCGGCCAAAGGATCGACAGGCGTCGAGAAGGTCATACTGAGCACATTGCGGGTGGCAGGAATGGGGATATGAAAGGCGACGGTTGTGGTGGGCAAGGTGTTACCCATCTGCGCCTCAGGGTCGGGATCCTCCCGGTACCTTTCCCGTGCGGCCTTCCCTGCTACCGGCAGGTCGACCAGTGTGACGTGTTTGACGGGCGTCTCCAGGTATTCCGCCAGCTGATGAACGGTCGCGTTGAGAGGCCAGGAACCAGGCGGGGAAATGGAAACCAGAAGCGAGGAGGCCAGAGGGACGTCCCCCACCGTCAGGGTCGAAATGAACAGCTCGATTCCGCCGCGCCGGAATGCGGCCTTCGCCTGCTTCTGCAGATCGCGCATCACCCGTTCCTTGACGTGTGGAGCATTGTCCACACCGCGGAACTGCTGATCAGCAAGGGCAACGATGCCCTGATCTCGGAGTTCAGGCTCCAGCCGAATTTTGAACCAGCCGTCCGGGACGATCAGACCATAGTCCTTGGGAGGGGAATCCCATTCGATTGCGTCAGGCATGGAAATCTTCCCCGTCGGACTGAACCGGTGCGATGCTCAGCGAATCAATCATGCCGTCCACCATGTGCGCGAGTTCCTCGGAATATTGGACCGTCGCCCACCGAACCGTCACCAACACCACGTCGTCATTGACTGCAGGGCACACGGCGTACCTGATGAACTCGGACAACCGGCCTCGCCCGAACAGCTTTTTCTCCTTCATGGCTGCTTGCACCCGCACCGCGGGCCCGGCCGACAGATCCAGGTAACGCACGTCCGAATCGCCGACCACCTCCATGTTTTCCCATTCGAGAAGCATGGGCTGAATATCCCTGGGCGTGGGCTGCACCCCGTCATCACCGAAGACAGCGAGTTCCAGATCGGCGATACTGATCCCCGAGTCCGTATAGTAAGTCCCCGCTACGACCGCGCCGCTCTCGTGGGCCTTCATCGCCACGCGAGCCATACTGTCGACCAGCGACGTCTTCTGAACAGCAAGACTCAACGGATTGAACTGAGCAACCCGAGCAGCAGCCAATTTCTGGGCTGTCGCCTTGGATCCATCGGGCAAAGTAAGGTCCACCCAGCCCGGCGCAAGGTCAAGTGAATACCTGTACTCAAGGTCGTCGCTACTCATGTACGCCTCTCAGCTCTCAGCCGGGCAGTAGGGGGTTGATTTCCGGGTCGGCCGCAAGGCCACCGACAGTGATCACGGATCCAGTAAGAGAAATAGCACTTGCCTTACTGGAGATTTTATTGATGGCAGAGATCTCCGGAAGCTCCTTCGCGGCAATTTTTGCCGCGTTCACCTCAGCGGCCACCCCGGAATCCAGGAACGTGAAGGATTTGAACCCTCCTTGCGCTCCGAAAGTCTGTCTCATGCCTCTCCACGACTCAGGCCTTCCTACAACCTTGAGGTTACTCCAAGAGTCCTTGAGTCCGGACGGCGAGAGAAGATGATCCTTGAAAGGCTCTCCGAATGCCTTGAGTTTTTCCCTGGCAGTGAGGCTTGATCTCTGTCCGGCAAGTCGGTTCAGCTTCTGCCTGTCCCGCTTGGCGATATTTCCCGCTGCACGCGCTCCTGGCCTGCTGACGGCTCTCTGAAGTCTGGGCAGCGTCTTGGCGAGATACTTTCCGGCATACTTACTGAAGGCCTTACCGACACCTGCCGCGAGAAACCCGAGAGCGGCAACCCCGAGGTCCATCCAGTCCGCGTCACCTCTGGCAAATTGAATCACCGTGCAGACGAGCCCGATAAGGCTCGCAGTCATGGCAATCGTTCCCAGGACCCCGGCAAACGCCTGCCCGATGATCGGAATCCAGCCCACAAGCATGGCAGCGATACCACAAGCCGTTGCAATTTTCGCCGACCAATTGTTCACTTCATCAAGGAAGCTGTCCCAATAGCCATCCTTCAAAGAATCGTGAGAGATGATATCATCGATGGCCTCACGAGCTTTTCTTGCCGCATCATCTCGAATTCGCTTCGCAGACTCGACCTTCTCTCGCGCCGCCTCGATTTCTCCGGACGCCAGATCCAGCTTGCCTTCCAGTTTTCCCTTGTCCTCTTTTACGTTACTTCCCGAGAGACCCTCGATACTCTTCCGGGTCGCACTCCTCCTCTCATCCGCCTCTCGCGCTTCCTTCAACGCCGAATCGGCGATTTTCTGCGCCCGATTCAGATCGGATGCATAGTTCGTCGACGGGGCATGCCACTGGTCCTGATAGCCCCCACCCACCTCGTGGATGGTGGAACCGATTGCGACGGCCGCCGCGTCGTACCTCTTGTAGGCGGCCTCCAGTTTCCCTTGACTGCCCTCGGCCTTTTTGCGAAATTCTTTTCCGGCATCGGAATCCCAGGAGTCGACCTTCGAGATCGCTTTGAGGTTCCTGACCTGCCGACCGAGCTCGTCCGCCGTCTTCCGCAGCTTCTTTCCGAGCCCCACGAGCTGATCCGGGTCACCGGGCACAGGGTCGGCATCCGCCAAAGGATGCCAATCGCGCGGTCGCCCACTCATCTTCGCTACCCCCGCTTGGTCTTCTTCGGTTCCCCTGCGCCGCGAATCGCATCCGCCAACTGTTGGTCGATGGCCTCGTACGCTTCTGCTGCGGCCTTCGCGATCTGGGACAGTGCGTCGATCTCTTCCGTCAGCTCTTTTCGGCTGAGCTTCCAGTTGTCGATGAAATCTTCGAACTTTTCCTTGAGGTCGTTCGCCCCGAAATCTTCGTCATGCTTTCCCTTGAGATCCTCAAGGCCGTCGAATGACTTCTTGATGCTGCCGAGCCCTCGGCCCATGCCGCGAATTACCTCAAGGTCTTCGATTCGCGTGTATTCAGCCACAGCCACCCCCTGCTTCGCGTCCTGCCGTCAACGAATCGTCGCCAACGCAAACTGGTGCAGCAGGGCAATGTTGCGCCCCACCGCACCAGTTCACACGATCACCAGGCAGTCCCAGCCACCTGAAGGCAGCAAACCACCCAAAAGACAGCCTCAGCCCTTGACACCCTTGGCCAGCTCGTCATCCAGGTCCTGGTACGCCTTCGCGGCGCTCGTCAGGAACTTGGACATGCCCGTCAGGCCGTCGATCGTGTCCTTCGCGCCCTTCTTGAATTCCGTGAAGGAGTCCTCGAAGGCCTGCGAGCCCTTGCGGGTGGTGTAGCCGTCCTTGACGAGGCCCTGGATGTAGCGCTCAAGGGCGTCGAGCTTCTCGTCGATCTTGTCCTTGGCGTCGGTCAGCTTGGTAGCCGCCTTGTGCATCTCGTCATATGTGATATCTGCATCTTTGCCGCCGGCCATGTGGCGTCCTCCGAAACAACTCGACTTGCCGCAGGGCCAACCCCCGTGGCTCCCGTTGCGGATGATGCGATCGTCCGCTGAGCATGCAGCTTACGCAGGACGCTTGCAGCAGCACACCCCGGTTCCTTCAAGAGCCTGCAGGGAACCGGCACATACTCCGTTGCCTGTGGGAAGGGTGGAGCGGATATCGTCTCCGGTCAGTGAACGGGTCAGTGCACGGGGCGGTAAACGGCAGCCCCGAGCTGACAGCAGGGGTATACGGGAGGACGATCGTGCGCCTGACTCTGACCGTCGTCGATCCGCTCGTCGGCGCCGGCGCCGACGTGGTGCTCGACGCGGATCCTGAGTCCTCCATGGGGGACATAGCGAAGGAGCTGGCCGCACACGTCGGCCACAGCGGCGGGGCCCAGATCATCCCCATCGGCCAGCAGCACGGGGTGCCCCCGGGCGGGGGCAGCTCCCCTGTCGTCTACGTCGACGGCCATCCCGTCGACCCGGGCGCCACCGTCGGGACCTCCGCGCTGCGCGAAGGCGCCGTCGTCAGTCTGTACGATCCCGCCGGCTGTCTGCCCGGCGAGCCGACCGGGCTCGTCGAACTGCGCGTGGCGAGCGGGCCCGCCGCGGGCGCCGTGCACCGGCTCGGTATCGGGCGCTACGACATCGGCAGCGGCCCCGCGTCCTACATCCGCGTCGACGACCCCGAGCTGGCCGCGCGAGCGCTCACGTTGTCAGTTGCAACGGACGGAACCTGCCAGGTCGCCCTTCACGGGGAGGACAAGGGGAACATCACGCTCGACGGTGAGCCCCTTGAAGAGAAGGACGGGAAGACCAAGGCCGAGTGGCCTCTCGGCGCCCAGGTCGCCGTCGGCAACACCCTCTTCGAGCTCGACCGCTACTCCCCGCCGAACGCCGCCCTGAAGTGGTCCGAGGACGGCACCGGCCTCGACTACAACCGGCCGCCCCGGCTCCAGCCCCCCGAGCGGCAGACCCGGTTCAAGCTGCCGGCGAAACCACGTGACTTCGAGGCCCGGCCGCTGCCCTGGCTGATGGCGGTGACCCCGCTCGTCGGCGCCGTCGTGGCCGTGATGATCTTCGGTCGCTGGTACTACCTGATCATGGCGTTGCTGAGCCCGATCATCCTGTTCGGCAACTACTTCATGGACAAGAAGCACGGGCGCAAGTCCCATGCGAAGCAGGTCAAGGAGTACAAGGAGCACAAGGAGCGGATCGAGAAGGACGCCCAGGACGCCCTCCTCGACGAGCGCCTCGACCGGCGGCAGGCCGTGCCCGACCCGGCCTCCGTACTGTCGCTGAGCACCGGCCCGCGCACCCGGCTGTGGGAGCGGCGCCGCACCGACGCCGACCATCTGCTCCTCAGGGTCGGCACGGGACAGCTGCCCTCCGAGGTCGTGCTCGACGACCCCGAGCAGGACGACCACAAGCGCGAGGTCACCTGGAAGATCGAGGACGCCCCCGTCGCCGTACCGCTGCGCGAACGCGGCGTCGTCGGCATCGCGGGCCCCGGCGACTCGGCGCAGGCGATCGGGCGGTGGATCGTCGCGCAGGGCGCCGTGCTGCACAGCCCCCTCGACGTCCAGTTCTACGTCCTCACCGAGAACGGCGCCCAGGCCACCTGGGACTGGGTCCGGTGGCTGCCGCACTCCCGGCCCTCCGGGGCCCAGGACACCAACGTCCTGATCGGTACGGACGCCGAGACCGTCGGCGCCCGGATCGGCGAGCTGACCCAGCTCCTCGACGCCCGCCAGAAGGCGGCCAAGGAGAACGGCCGCCAGACCAACTTCACCGACCCGGACATCGTCGTCGTCTGGGACGGCTCCCGGCGTCTGCGCTCCATGCCCGGCGTCGTACGTCTGCTGCGCGAGGGCCCCGCCGTCAGCATGTACGCGATCTGCCTGGACGCGGAGGAGCGGTTCCTGCCCGGCGAGTGCCAGGCCATCGTCATCGCCGAACCGAAGCCCAGGGAGAAGGAGAAGCCGCAGGCGCGCAACGCCCCCGGGGCGGCCCCGGTCACCCCGCCCGGCCTCGGCTACCAGGCCGGCTCCAACGGCTTCCCCTCGTTCCAGGCCTGGCACACCGCCGAGGCCGACGACCGGCAGGAGGGTGAGGAGAAGCCGCTCGAACTACGGCTGCGCGTCGAGCAGACGGGCACCGCCCGGGTCAAGAACGTACGGCCGGACTTCGTGTCGTCCGCCTGGTGCGCGCGCCTCTCCCGCGCGCTGTCCCCCATCCGGGACATCAGCGGCGAGACGGAGGACTCGGCGCTGCCCGGCTCCAGCCGGCTGCTCGACGTCCTCCAGCTGGAGCCGCCGACGAGCGACGCGGTCGCCGCGCGCTGGCGCATGGGCGGGCAGTCGACGATGGCCGTCGTCGGTGAGTCGTACGACGGGCCCTTCGGCATCGACATCCGGCGGGACGGGCCGCACGGCCTGATCGCCGGAACGACCGGTTCCGGAAAGTCGGAGCTGCTGCAGACCATCGTGGCGGCGCTGGCCGTGGCCAACACGCCGGAGAACATGACGTTCGTCCTCGTCGACTACAAGGGCGGCGCGGCCTTCAAGGACTGCGTCAACCTGCCGCACACCGTCGGCATGGTCACCGACCTCGACGCCCACCTCGTCGAGCGGGCCCTGGAGTCCCTGGGCGCCGAACTGCACCGCCGCGAGCACATCCTGGCCGCCGCCGACGCCAAGGACATCGAGGACTACCAGGACCTCGTACGCCGCGAGCCGTCCCACCGGCCGCTGCCGCGACTCCTCATCGTCATCGACGAGTTCGCCTCGATGGTCCGTGACCTGCCCGACTTCGTGACGGGACTCGTCAACATCGCCCAGCGGGGCCGTTCGCTCGGCATCCACCTGCTGCTCGCCACCCAGCGGCCGAGCGGTGTCGTGTCGCCCGAGATCCGGGCCAACACCAACCTCCGTATCGCGCTGCGCGTCACGGACGGCGGTGAGTCGAGCGACGTCATCGACTCCCCCGAGGCCGGGCACATCTCCAAGAACACGCCCGGCCGCGCGTACGTCCGGCTCGGACACGCCTCGCTCGTGCCCTTCCAGTCGGGACGCGTCGGCGGCCGGCGGCCCGGAGCCACCGACCCCCGGCTCCTCGCGCCCTGGGCGGGCCCGCTGGAGTGGGCGGACCTGGGGCGGGCCGCGCTGGTCAAGCCCAAGGTCGAGGCGCGGGAGGAAGAGGAGATCACCGACCTCAAGGTCCTCGTCGACGCCGTCCGCGACGCCAACCGTTCGCTCGGCATCCCCTCGCAGCACAGTCCCTGGCTGCCCGCGCTCTCCGAGACGCTGCTGCTCGACGAGGTCGAGGTGCCCGCCGCCGCGGCTCTCGCACCGGGCAGGCTGCCTCCGGCTCCGTACGGCGTCGAGGACATCCCCGCCGACCAGGCCCGCCGACCTGTCGTCGTCGACTTCTCCTCCTTCGGGCATCTCATCGTGGGCGGCGCGCCCCGCAGCGGCCGTTCGCAGATCCTGCGGACCCTGGCCGGCTCGATCGCCCGTACGCACTCCTCGTCGGACGTGCACCTGTACGGCATCGACTGCGGAAACGGCGCCCTCAACGCCCTGACCAGGCTGCCGCACTGCGGGGCCGTCGTCGCCCGTAACCAGACGGAACGGGCCGTACGGCTGGTCACCCGCCTCAAGGGTGAGCTGACCCGGCGTCAGGATCTGCTGTCCGACAAGGGGTTCGCCGACATCGGCGAGCAGCGGGCGTCCGTCACCGAGGAGGAGCGGCTGCCGCACGTCGTCGTCCTGCTGGACCGGTGGGAGGGCTGGCTGCCGACGCTCGGCGAGTACAACCACGGTGAGCTGACCGACGAGTTGCAGACGCTGATGCGCGAGGGCGCGAGCGTCGGCATGCACCTCGTCGTCACCGGTGACCGGCAGGTGCTGCTCGGCCGGATGGCCTCGCTCACCGAGGAGAAGTACGGCCTGCGGCTCGCCGACCGTTCCGACTTCACGATGCTCGGCATCAACGCGCGCAAGGTGCCGGAGGAGATCCCGCCCGGCCGCGGCTTCAAGAACGAGTCGGCGATCGAGACGCAGTTCGCGCTGCTCTCCGACGACGTGAGCGGTCAGGGGCAGGCCGCGGCGCTCGCCACGATCGGTGAGGCGGCTGCCGCCCGGGACGCCGAAGTGCCGCGTGCGCGACGGCCGTTCAGGGTGGACTCGCTGCCCTCCAGGATCGGTTTCGCCGAGGCCTGGGAGATGCGGGATCCCGCGGTCGCCCAGTCCAGGCTGTGGGGTCTGGCGGGGATCGGCGGCGACGACATCATGGCGTTCGGCCCGGACCTCTCGCAGGGCGTGCCGACGTTCGTCGTCGCGGGCCCGGCGAAGTCCGGCCGCAGCACGGCCCTGCTGAACCTCGCCCGCTCGTACCTCCTCCAAGGCGTACGACTCGTCATCGCGGCCCCGCGCCCGTCGCCGTTGCGTGAACTCGACGGCCAGGACGGCGTGTTGAAGGTCTTCACCGACGACGACATCGAGAGCGACGACTTCAACGAGGCGATCGAGTCGGCGAGCCCGGAGGAGCCCGTCGTGCTCATCGTCGACGACGGCGAGGTCCTGGAGGACGCCGACTGCGAGCGTGAGCTGAAGCGGCTCGTCCAGCGCGGCGCCGACCGCGGCCTCGCGCTGGTCATCGGCGGTGACGAGGAGGAGGTGTGCAGCGGCTTCTCCGGCTGGCAGGTCGAGGCCAAGAAGGGCCGCCGCGGCCTGCTGCTCTCCCCGCAGGACTCCGGCGCCGGTGAACTGATCGGCATCCGTACGACCCGCAGCATGGTCGGCGGTCCGGTCACCCCCGGCAAGGGCATGCTGCACTTGGGCAACGGCGAGACGATCACGGTCACCGTGCCGCTGTAGACGACCGCGAACGGCAGTGGGCCGGGGGGGATGTCGCACAGGTCAAACCCCCCCCCCCCCGCCCCCCCCCCCCCCCCCCCACCCCCCCCACGACAA